>RFGN01000752.1 GCA_003696645.1 Gammaproteobacteria bacterium
CCCCAAAACAGTTGAAAGGAGCACTGCAATCAAACAGATTCTATTCATTTTTTTCATCCTTGTTTTTCAGTGGATCACTATCCAGTCTCCCGGCAAATTTTGAGCCGTAGAGATTGACCATAAAATAGATAAAACCAATGCCGATGGAGATATATACCAACGCCGCCAGAAACCCCCAATTGACCCAGCTGCGTTCAAAACCGGGCCGGTCTCCCCAGAAGGGAAAACTGAGACCAACAGCAATGAGTAATACCACCAGAATGACACCGATAAACCAGTAAGGCACCTTGTTCTGGGATTCGGAGATCTTTTCCACCAGTTCCCAGTCTTCCAGCCCTCTTTTACTGTGGCGTTCCTCTTCCGAGGCATAGCCCAGATGATCCTCCGGAATCTTGCCCCACTCCTTCGAGTGTACAGCCTTGCCACGCATATCGGTGCCGTGGTGCTCCTGTTCTTCTGTCATGTCATGCTCCTGCAAAATGCCTTAAAAGAAAGCGTTCCTGCCACCCATCGGTTGAAGTCACCACAATCGTCATCGAATACAACCCCTTGGGCAGATCAACAAGCCTGATATTGACTTCCTGTTTCCCGGCCGATTCAAAAACCACTCGCGAGCGGCTCAACTGATAACTGTTCTCCGGCAGCCCCAGCACCGAGACCTTCAGTTCAGCCGGTTGATAACGCTTGTTGGAGACCATCACCCGATAGTCCAGTATCTGATCCCCTTGCATGGTATCTGCCCGATAGGCTGTCATGTGGTAGGGCTGATACTGCCACAATCCCCATACAAACATGGCAAGCCCGAGCAGGGCCAGCGGGATTGCCGCCTTGAAACGATTCAGAAGAGGACCGATGCTTTTCATATTGTCGACATATTGCCCGGCACGCTCCCCCAGCTCGAAACGCAACAGGCTCTTGCCGCCATTTCGGGCTGCCCTCACCTGATTGCAGGCGACGATACATTCCCCGCAATTGACACAATGGTCATACGTTTCGGTCTGGCGCGGGTCGATTCGGGTAATGCAGGATGACACACAGAAATTGCAGCGCGCGCATTCATCCGCATGGCTTTTGTCATGGGCAATATGCAGGGTCTCACGGGTCTTGAAAGAATGCTGCCAGACCCCGTAGATACACATGAAACGACACCAGAAATGCCGGATCAGACCAATATCCAGCAGGATGATCAGGGTAAACATGGAATAGATCCAATACATGGAGGCCGGCAATCTGTCATCCGGCTGCAGCGTCACAAACGCACCAATGGTAGAGGGTTCCAGAAAATACAGCATCGGCACCAGTGCCAGCAACATGGACATGCCCACAAGCAGGCCAAGAAAAACGGCCCAGTTCAGCCATTTCTTCTTGCCCCGGGAGACCTTCATGCGCTCCCCCTCCAGACTGACCTCGGCATGCTTGCCCAACCATTTGTGGGTCATCCGGTTGGCCCATTCCGACAAGGTGTTCTGCGGGCAGGACCACCCGCAAAAGGCATTGCCCAATGCAGAATAGGTCAGCACCAACCCGCAGGAAAGCGCCATCCAGAACCCGACCACAATAAAAAAATCAGAAAACCAGATCTGACGATCCAGTATGATAAAGGCCCCCTCGACCGGATCGATTCTGAACAACCCGGAGAGTGGGATCAATACGGCTATGGCCATCGTGCCCCACTGTACGGCCTTTCTGGACCAGTGCAAACGCCGGTCTGGCACCGTGCGGGGGATGGCAGCCTCGTTACTCATGCCTTGCTGTTCGTCAGGCCGCCTTCATGACCTCATCGATGGCCTGTTGCATCTCTCCCCGCTCATACATCTCCATCATGATATCCGAACCGCCAATGAATTCACCATTGATATACAGCTGGGGAATGGTCGGCCAATTGGAATATTGTTTGATGCCCTCGCGAATCTCGTCGTCTTCCAACACGTTGACGTGGCCAAACTCCGCTCCACAGGCGGTCAGAATCTGTACGGCACGCCCTGAAAAGCCACACATCGGAAATTGCGGGCTGCCCTTCATGTACAACATGATCTTGTTGTTTTTCAGCTGTTCGCTGATTCGCTCATTTACATCCATGATGTTTACCTCAATCGTTCATCTTCTCAAACGGTCCATTGTATCAGATTTGGGGACACCCCATCCCCCACCGCCGGCAGTTTCAAGGGTCAAAATATCCCCTGTCCTTACTTTCCGGTGCACCTTGGCAGGCAATTCCACACCATTGAGGCAATTGCGACCACTCTGCCCGGTGGCCCCACCTGCCAACCCCCAGGGGGCGTGACGACGTCTCTCTGTAAGTAATGTGACCTCGGCCGGCTGCAGAAATTCATAGCTTCTGATCAGCCCGTCTCCTCCAGTGTGCTCTCCACAACCTCCAGAACCCCGTCTCAAGGCATATTGACGGACACGCAGTGGAAAATGCATCTCCAGGCTCTCGATCGGGGTATTGAGGGTATTGGTCATGTGATTCTGTACCCCACTCAGTCCTGGTCCGTGTGCGCTCGCTCCCATTCCTCCACCGATGGTCTCGTAATAATCCCAACCCTGCCCCCCCATGGCAACATTGTTCATTGAACCGGTTCCGGCTGCCGTCATGCGTTCCGGGATGGCCTGGGCCAAGGCGCCCATTACCACATCTACAATGCGCATGCTGGTTTCGACATTTCCGGCTGCCACAGCCGCAGGGGCCCTTGGATTTAGCAGACAACCTTCCGGCGCATGCAGAAAAACCCTGCGAAAGATCCCATCGCAGGCCGGTGTATAGTCCGGCAACAGACAGCGAAAGACATAAAATACCGCTGCTGCTGCCACAGAAAGCGGACAATTGAGATTCCCTTCAACCTGATTGGCTGTACCGGAAAAATCGACATCGATCCCCGTATCGCAAACCCTCAGGGCCACCCGAATCGGGATATCCTGCCGACCAAATCCGTCATCATCCATGACATCCTCGAAGGTAAATACGCCCGCAGGCAATTCTTCCAACAATTGCCCGGCCAGCCGTTCTCCATAGGCCTGCAGACTTTGCAGCCCCTCCACAAAGACATCACCCCCCATTTCCTCAATCAGGGCTGTCAGCCGACTGATGCCGTTACGATTGGCACTGACCTGAGCCATGAAATCCCCCCGCCCCTGTTCCGGCTGATTCAATCTCGACAGGATGTTTTCAAGCACTTCTGCACAGAGTTCATCATGATCCACCAATACCGTGGGAGAAATCAGCACTCCTTCCTCCTCCAAAGACCGGGAAACCGGCATGGAACCCGCCGTGACCGCGCCGATATCGGCATGATGGGCACGATTGGTAACGAAACCATACAAACTCCCCTCCACAAACACCGGCGCCACCAACGTCACATCGGGCAGATGCGTGCCCCCCAGAAAGGGATCATTCAGCACCACCATCATCCCTGGCTTCCATGCAAAACGCTCCACGATATCAAACATGGCATAGGCCATGCTGCCTAGATGCACAGGAATATGTGCCGCCTGGGCACACAGCGCCCCGCGAGCATCGAAAATGGCACAGGAATAATCCAGCCGATCCTTGATATTGGAGGAAAGCGCAGATCGTCGCAAGCGCAGCCCCATCTCTTCACAGATGGCATTCAAACGACTGGAGAAGATATTGAGACTGATCATGTCCATGTCCCTATTGTAAGGGGCGACAGACAGGGTGAAAACCATCACCCTCACAATCAGTGCTTGACCTGAAACCCAGAAACCCTTAAATTATCCCGCTTTACTTCCCACCCTCTGGCCAGGTAGCTCAGTCGGTAGAGCAGGGGACTGAAAATCCCCGTGTCGGCAGTTCGATTCTGTCCCTGGCCACCATTAAAATCAATATGTTATGGAATCGCAATAGCTATGCGATTTTTATCATGTAGACGTAATGTAGACATTCTCACAATGATGTACTGCAATAGTAGTCGACTACTCCAGCCCCCAAGAAGGGAATAGACAAAAAGGCCTACATATGCGGGCCTTAAATTTTCATTCAGGACCCTCTGAAAAACGCGCTGATTTACTGATAGAGAAAGGTAGGAATGGTAAAATACAGGGGACACAAACAGCGTTGAGGGTAGAAGGATGAGCCAGCTGAGTTTTCTACAAATCGCGCAGGGCAAGAAACGCCTGAAGTGCGAGCGATTTCTGCAAGAGATGAAACAAGTGATTCCTTGGCAGAACTTGATTGAGCTGATTGCTCCCCACTACGAAAGCCAAGCGAGCACAGGCAGGAAAAAGAAAGATCTTGGACTGATGTTGAAGATTATCTGCCTGCAACAGTGGTATGGACTGTCCGACCCTGGAGTGGAAGAAGCGATCTACGATCGCAATTCATTCCAGAAGTTTCTCGAACTGGACCTACTCAGTGCCACGGTTCCTGATGAAAGCACCGTTCTACACTTTCGCCACTGTCTGGAAAAGCATGGATTGTTTGCCGAGATCTTTGCAGCGATCAATGCCCATATCGAGTCGCAGGGACTCCTGATGAAACGAGGCACCCTGGTGGATGCCACCTTGATTGCTGCACCGAGCAGCACCAAGAACC
>RFGN01000753.1 GCA_003696645.1 Gammaproteobacteria bacterium
GCAGTGGGCATGGATTACCGTTTCTATCAGGACAGTTGGGATATCACTGCACACACCCTTAACCTGAATTATACCTATCCCCTCAAGACCCACCCCGGATGGATATTATCGCTTGAATACCGTTACTACACTCAGACACAGGCCAATTTCTACAGTGACCTGTTTCCACATGCCAATGCGCAGAACTTTCTTGCACGTGACAAGGAACTGAGTCCATTCACTCATCACAGCATCGGTTTCCAGGCTGAATACGGTTACGATATCAAAAACATACAGTGGCTTGACAGGGGTCAAATCGCAACCAGCCTGTACTATAACCAATATAACTACGATGATTTCAGAGACCTGCGAAATACTAGCACACCCGGCAGTGAGCCACTCTATTCCTTTGATGCCTGGGTCAGCCAGTTCTATCTTTCAGTCTGGTTTTAAGTGCTATTATTTTTCGGAAGGATTTCACAATTCCTCGACAATGGGAGAATAAAATTACTGCGCGGATTCAACTTTGAAGTGCAACGGTTTACGAAGTCTTGGTATTGAAGAAGACTTCATAGGGTGTCCGATAACTCAGGGATTTTCTCGGACGATGATTGAGTTTATCCATGGCCAGATCGATTTCATGATCAGTGATTGTGGTCAGATCCCGGTCTTTCGGAAAATATTGTCGGATGAGGCTATTGGTATTTTCGTTCAGTCCCCATGCCAGATAGAGGTAGGTCAATCCACAGACGGCAAACAACCGGTTGGCATTTTTTTTGCAGTCCTCTACAGCAGGCCTTTCTGAATAGTTTTTTCTTATACAAGGTCGCTCTGTTACAATAATACCCTCTCTATTCCACCTTTCTTGGCCTGCTCGATAAAGTCCTGTTGCCAACGTTTTCCCAACAGGTGATTGGCCAGCTCCACAACGATATAATCGGTTTCAAGACCTGTATCAGATTCGTATCTTGACAGCCCCTGCTGGCAGGCAGGGCATGAAGTCAGCATCTTTACCTGTCCAGGTTCAGCCTTGCTTTGTCCTGTCAGCTCCTTTACATTCTTTTTAAGTTCCTCCCGCTTGCGGAATCTGAGTTGTTCCGCGATATCCGGACGTGAAGTAGCCAGGGTTCCTGCCTCACTGCAACAACGTGGTGAAAGTGTTACGGGCTGCCCGACAATTGACTCTGCAACCTTTATTGGAGAATGTGTCTTCATGGGTGAATGGCAGGGATCATGGTAGACATACTGGATACCCTTCACTCCGTCCAGACTCACCCCCTTCTCCATCAGGTATTCATGAATATCCAGCAACCGGCATTCCGGGAAGATACGTTCAAACTCGTATTTCAGCAACTGATCCATGCATGTTCCACAGGACACAATGACCGTCTTGATCTCAAGATAATTCAGAGTATTGGCAATACGATGAAACAGCACCCTATTTTCAGTCGTGATCTGCTTGCCCTTCTCCTCCTGTCCCGCTGAATGTTGTGGATATCCACAACAGAGATATCCTGGAGGCAAGACAGTTTGAGCACCAACTTCATACAGCATGGCCAGTGTTGCCAGTCCGATCTGGCTGAACAACCGCTCGGACCCACAGCCAGGAAAATAGAACACGGCATCGGAATCTTCAGATGTCTTGATTGGATTACGCAGAATCGGGACCATACTGGCGTCCTCGATATTCAACATTGCACGAGTGGTTTGTGTAGGCAGCCCAGCCCTGACGGGGTTTCTGACAAACTGGATGACCTGTTCCTGAACAGGTGGCTTTCCAGTTGTCGAGGCTGGAAGCTTGTCGTTGGAAGGAACAATCCTCAACTTGTTAGCCAACTGGTTGATCTGTCTCAGAGATTTGAACCCCCACTCGGCCATCCCCTTTCGTAATAGTTTGATATAACGCGGATCCCTGGCATTGAGGAACATCATGGCCATGGCAGTACCCAGACTGAAATGTTTCTTGCCCTGTTTTTTCAGGATGTTTCTCATGTGTATCGTGACATCACCAAAATCGATATCTACCGGACATGGTGGTTGACACTTGTGACAGGTCGTACAGTGATCGGCCACATCATTGAATTCATCGAAATGTTGCAGGGAAATGCCGCGCCGGGTCTGTTCCTCGTACAAAAATGCCTCGATCAACAGGCCTGTAGCCAGGATCTTGTTGCGAGGGGAGTAGAAAAGATTGGCACGTGGAACATGAGTCATACACTCTGGCTTGCATTTTCCACAGCGAAGACAATGTTTGATATCGTCATTGAGTTGCCCGAGATCGCTCGCTTCAAGGATCAGGGCTTCCTGTTCCACCAGTTTCAATGAAGGGGTGTAGGCCTCGTCCAGATCAAAGCGCTGTGTCAGCTTTCCACGATTGAATACATGATCAGGATCCACCCGATCCTTGTATTCTGAAAAGGCCTTGATCGCATCATCCTGCAGATACTGTATCTTGGTGATGCCGATACCATGTTCACCGGATATCACGCCGCCAAGTGAGGTGGCCAGTTCCATTACCCGATCAACAATCCGCTCTGCCTCATGCAACATCTCGTAATTGTCGGAATGTACCGGGATATTGGTATGCACATTGCCATCACCTGCATGCATGTGGAGAGCGACAAAAAGTCTCTCGGAACGAATTTGCTGGTGCAGCGCCTTGAAATGGTCGCGTACCTTTTCAAGATGTTGCCCGGCAAAGATACGCTTTAAAGGTTGGCCAATCTCTTCACGAAAGGATACACGCAATTGCCCTCTGAGCATCAGATCTTCCAGTGTACTCTCTGGATCAAAAGAGGTATAGCGGTCACCACATTCCCTCGCTCTGGTATCCAGATGATGAAACAGGTATGTCCAGTCCTTGATACAATCATTCAGGATGTTTCGAGCCTCATCACATTTTGCCTGAATGATGGCCTGACCCTCTTCACTTTCTTCATAGCCTTCAATCTCGATAATATCTGCATGCAGGACATCCAGATAGTCCATGAAGGCTTGGGCAATCTTGGTCTTGTTCTTGATGGACTGCTCGATATTGATTCTTTCGATCCCGTATGTATATTGATCAAGTTTTTCAAGAGGAATGACGACATCCTCATTGATCTTGAATGCATTGGTATGGGACGAGATGGCTGCAGTCTGGGTACGATCATACCAGAACCTTTTTCTCGCCTCTTCACTGAC
>RFGN01000754.1 GCA_003696645.1 Gammaproteobacteria bacterium
CAAGCGACCGCTGCAGTATGGATGTGCCCGAACGCCCCATCCCGCCGACGAACAGCAATCCGTCCCCCCGTTGCGCCTTTTCTCTCATGCTTGCCCCCTTTTCAGCCGCCATTCTGTTCGCCATCGCTTACGCGCTCCGCCGTTTGAGCAACGCAAACAGCCGGCGGCGTTCCTCCGGTTTCAGGATCATCAGACAGTACATGGCCAGCCCCCCCATCCATGCCGAAATCAAAGACCAATCCGTTTCCGTCTCATTCCAGCTGCTGATGGAGGCTGCAATAATCAGCAACAGCCCAATCGTCCAGCTCCCAGAAAAAGCCCGGACATAGTTCGTTTTATACCGGAAGGAACAGTAGCCCAGAAGGAACAGGAGATTGGCCAGACACATCAGGCAGTAGGCGATTCCGATTCCCTCCAGAGACTCAAGCCGGTAAAAGATCAGATAGGAAGCCAGCAGAAAGGTCGAATAGATCGTCAACTGCTTCCAGAAGTATACCTTCAGATCCTGCTTGGCCAGTAGCAGATTTCCCAGAAAACTTCCCGAAATCTTCAGGAAGCCCGCGATCAACATCCAGCGCAGAATCTCCAGGGCCGGCAGAAAAGCCTTCGAGTAGAGTGCATTGACGATGAGCCCCTTGAGACAAATGGTGAGGACCACGACGGGCACGATGATGATGCCGACCATCCTCATCGCCTGGAAGACGAACCGGCTCCTGTCTTCCTCACTTGTCATCGAGGATAAAGTCGGAAAGTAATAGGTCACGATCGATGTGGAGAAAAACATCAGATAGGTATTGCTGATGACCCAGGCCGAATCCAGGTAGCCTGCATAGGCCAGCCCTCCGATATCCGTGGCCATGAGCCGGATGGCCAGCAGCACCAGGGCAACCAGAAAGAAGCTGAAAAAGATGACTCCGGATAGCTTTACGAAGCCTGTGAAATCCGCTTTATTGAGAACGGCCCTGCGGAAATCGGACCTGCTGAACAGCTCCGCCCGAAAAACCTTGACCCCGGCATAGATGACCCCGCCCAGCAAGCCGCAGCTGATGAATGCCACCATCGCCACCGGGTAACCGGACTTGACGAGCAAGGAAACCGGATAGGCGGCCAGTGCGAGAAAAAGCCCCTGGACGACCTGAGTGATGGCTAGGCTTCCAATGGCTCGAATGCCATTCAGAATCCCCTGAAGGAGCACCAGTATCACATTCAGAACCAACGGAACAATCAACCAGGGGATAAGGTTCGTCC
>RFGN01000755.1 GCA_003696645.1 Gammaproteobacteria bacterium
GGAGAGGTCGCCCCATGCACGACCTCATAGCCGGCCAGCGGAGTCGAACCGCTACGAAAGAACTGCCCATGGCACCGTCTTTCGGGCACCAGCCGCCGGCTCGATTCATGATCGCCTCGCCCTCTGCTGCTGCCACAAGTCGCACAGCATCGACGGTGGTGTATCCCCTACGAAAGCCGGCGACCGAAGCGCCTTCGTTTCGCCAACCAGAACAACAACCCGGGCCTGGTCAAACAAATCCCGATTCTCCGAGTCCACCAAAACCAATTCGACCAGGCAATTCCCCGCCCGCTTTTTTGAAACAACCGTCCAGGCCGGCGTGGTCCCATCGTTGTAATCCAAAATATACAACTCACGAGGGACCACATCGCCAACCTCAAGCTCTCGCAGTGCATCCACAAACGCTTGCTTAATCATCGTCTGCTTCCACCAACGATAATCCAAAGTGCCGGCAATTCCCTGTTTGATGCACCGTCACATGTAAACCATTGTTTTCCTTGACAGTGATGGCATCATATTCCGGTACTGGGTTTCCTTCAATTTCATTGAAAAACGGAGAAAATCCCAGATATATGAACCGATCCGATGCTACTTCCATCGACACATGAATCGGGACAAACTTTATGAAAGCTAACATTTCCCCGACTAAATGCCAGTCTTTGATGACAGTATCTCGTGTAATCATGAAATATCCCAGTTTCATCGGATCAACAACTCCTGCCAGGCCAGCCGGCCATCTTCTGTCCGCAACACCATATCCACGGGCTCATCGGCATCGGTATCATCCGCGCTCCATCGCTGGGGCCATATGTCTTCCTCCCACATCTCCCGGATGCGAGCCTCCTCCTCAGCATTGATCAAATCCACGCCGGCCC
Organism: Gammaproteobacteria bacterium; assembly: GCA_003696645.1. Lineage (GTDB taxonomy): Bacteria > Pseudomonadota > Gammaproteobacteria > J025 > J025 > J025. The sequence continues at coordinate 876 of RFGN01000755.1, forward strand.
GCTTCTGAATATCCAGCACTTTTTCCAGAAAATACTGGCGGGCCTCCATCGTCAAGGGACCCATGCGCTGGATATTGATTGCTAATTTCCCATCTTTCCGCCGCTCCGGCTTGATCTTTCTCTTGCGCCATTTCGGCTTCTTCATCTCCCAAAACAGGTCACGCAATTCCAGCAAGGGTCGAAGATGCTCCCAATCTGGATGCTGCACCAGATTTTCCAATGCAACATCACGCGAAGCCAATGGGCATCCAATGCAGCCAGTTCGCACATCCGATTCCCCATATACCGAAGCAATGCCGGCCACCTCCGGGAAGCCATGTTTCTCTGTCTCAAAATATAACCAGTCGAACACATGGCATACCCGCCAATGCAGCAGTGGAGCCAGTGTATCACTCGCCGAGGCCGGCGGGCGCACCTGAAAC
>RFGN01000756.1 GCA_003696645.1 Gammaproteobacteria bacterium
GGAGAGGTCGCCCCATGCACGACCTCATAGCCGGCCAGCGGAGTCGAACCGCTACGAAAGAACTGCCCATGGCACCGTCTTTCGGGCACCAGCCGCCGGTGTATTTATTCATCACTCCATATATCCTTCCAATACCCAAGAATTTATTGACCTAAATCAATAGCCTTTGCACCTGTTTTTCAACCGCAGCCGGCGATAACCAGAGCCGTTCCAAAGCACTACCGGCGCCATTGACTCGTACCCACTTATCTCGATAAACCCAATCCCCATATAATTCATCATAAAGCGCGGAAGGATACCCACTAATCAATGCCATTCCCTTGATTTCCCTAAGTACCATTGCCAATTCTCGATGCTGATCTTCATCCATCTCGTATCGATATGCTGCTTTTGACCGTTTTCCGCGCGTCTCTGCGAGGTACGGTGGGTCCACGTAAAACAACGTGTTTGGCGTATCATAGCGTTCGATCACCTCGATTGCCTCTCCACATTCAATTTGCACCCCCCGCCAGCGCTCTGCCACCTGGTACAGACTATCTACATTCATAAACAACCGCGCAGCCGCCACCATCTTAGGACGCCCATTGACTTTACTGATCATCTTTTGTCGCCGCCAGCCCGTGTTACATTGCGCTGTCGGTCCGGCTATTCCCATCCAGCTTCGGATATAGAATCGGCGTGCTCGCTCCACTACATCCAACTCTGGCTCCACTTTCTGCGCACACTCCCACTCTCGTAATGCATAAGGCGTCCAACGCAATGCCTCGATCAATTCCACCGGTTTCTCTCTCAATACACGAAAAAAGTTCACTACCTCTTCATCCATATCATTATAAACTTCAAGCAAAGATCGATTTTTTCGTAACAATACTGCTGCCGCACCTCCATAGGGTTCAACATAGCAATCATGCGATGGGAAATGTTTGATAATCCAATCACTTATCCTGAATTTGCTCCCTACATAACGCAAAGCAGGTCTTGTAATTTTCTGTTCCATAATCATCATTCCTCCCCCCAAAGAATTTATCTCCTCTTCCTCTGCTGCTGCCACAAATTGCACAGCATCGACGGTGGTGTATCCCCCACAAACGCCGGCGACCGAAACACCTTCGTCTCGCCAACCAGAACAACAACCCGGGCCTGATCAAACAAATCCCGATTCTCCGGGTCCACCAAAACCAATTCGACCAGGTGATTCTCCACCTGCTTCTTTGAAACAACCGTCCAGGCCGGCGTGGTCCCATCACTATAATCCAAAACATACAACTCACGATGGACCACATCGCCGACCTCAAGCTCTCGCAGCGCATCCACAAATTCTTGCTTAATCATCGTCTGCCTCCACCAACGATAATCCAAAGTGCCGGCGATTCCCTGTTTGATGCACCGTCATGTGTAATCCATTGCTTTCCTTGACAACGATGGCATCATACTCCGGCACTGGGTTTCCTTCGATTTCATTGAAAAACGGAGAAAATCCCAGATATATGAACCGATCCGATGCTACTTCCATCGACACATGAATCGGGACAAACTTTATGAAAGCCAACATTTCCCCGACTAAATGCCAGTCTTTGATGACAGTATCCCGTGTAATCATGAAATAGCCCAGTTTCATCGAATCAATAACTCCTGCCAGGCCAGCCGGCCATCCTCTGTCCGCAATGCCATATCCACGGGCTCGTCGGCATTGGCATCATCCGCACTCCATCGCTGTGGCCATACATTATCCTTCCACATCTCCCGGATACGAGCCTCCTCCTCAGCATTGATCAAATCCACGCCGGCCCGCTTCTGAATATCCAGCACTTTTTCCAGGAAATACTGACGAGCTTCCATCGTCAAGGGACCCATGCGCTGGATATTGATTGCCAGTTTCCCATCTTTCCGCCGCTCTGGCTTGACCTTTCTCTTGCGCCACTTCGGCTTCTTCATCTCCCGAAACAGGTCACGCAATTCCAGCAAGGGTCGAAGATGCTCCCAATCCGGATGCTGCACCAGATTTTCCAATGCAACATCACGCGAAGCCAATGGGCATCCAATGCAGCCAGTTCTCACATCCGATTCTCCATATACCGAAGCAATGCCGGCCACCTCCGGGAAGCCATGCTTTTCTGTCTCAAAATATAACCAGTCGAACACATGGCATACCCGCCAATGCAGCAGTGGAGCCAGTGTATCACTCGCCGAGGCCGGCGGGCGCACCTGAAAC
>RFGN01000122.1 GCA_003696645.1 Gammaproteobacteria bacterium
GAGTTCTGTACCGGTGGCCGCATCCCATATCTTTGCCGTATTATCCCGAGAAGCGGTGGCCACTTTACTGCCATCCGGCGACCAGGCTACACTAAAAACCGCATCTGTATGCCCAGACAAGGTAGCGAGTTCCGTGCCGGTGGCTGCATCCCATATCTTTGCCGTATAGTCATCAGAAGCGGTGGCCACTTTACTGCCATCCGGCGACCAGGCTACACTACGAACAGGATATATATGCCCAGACAGGGTACTTAAAAGTTGAAACTGTACCTCAGGAGTCTCACCTACCTCTTCTGCTAAGGACAGGGATAACATATACTGACTAGCATCTTCCCATCCCTGGACAATAATGATGTAGTCTCCGTCATCAGGAATAGATATTGTTACTTCTGTGTCTTCTACGGAGTAGATATCCATCGATCCACCGAAAATAATAGAGTTTCGGGAGCTATCTACAACATTAACAGCACCCTCAAAGTCACCCTGCGGGGTTATGACAAGATGAATCTCATCTCCGGCATTGGCTGAAAATACCCAGCTTTCGTCAGCGCCTGCTTCTGCAATTTCACCCTGAACTGTACTGCCAATGGCAATTGCTTTGGGCGTACTAAAAGTTTTTTCCGCTGTCAATGAAACTTCTTCTGCTACGGCCGATCCGGCTTCTTCTTCACTCTCAGTAGAACCTTCCACTGGTGCCGTCTCTTCAATAATCGGGGTGTCTGGCTCTTCTTCCGGTACGGCCGATTCGGCTTCTCCTTCACCCTCAACTGCATCACGAACCTCACCAACAACGTCCGAGGCTTGTGTGACAATGGCTTCCGGGTCAATCACACCACCACCACCACAGGCAGCTAAACCAAAAGCAAACAACAATAAAAGGATTAGGGGTAGCTTTTTCTTCATTTGAATTCTCCTTTTACAGTGAAAGATTAAATATTTTGCCAGACGCTCAGTCTGAAGCTGAACTGTATTATCCATATCTAGCGCTTCCAAAACGCTTCC
>RFGN01000757.1 GCA_003696645.1 Gammaproteobacteria bacterium
ATCAGTACACCATTGGTGCGTTGTCCAAATTCTCCGGACCTCATCGGACCATAATGATCGAAGGTACTGTATATCAGACCACTGCCCTGCGTGGCGGTCAGAAATTCCGTTCTGAAACCGATCAGTCCTCTTGACGGGATAATATATTCGAGACGAACGCGGCCTCGCCCATCGGGTGACATATCCTGTAGCTGTCCGCCACGATCCCCGAGCTTTTCCATCACACTACCCTGGTGAATCTCTTCTACATCAATGGTGACCTGTTCAAACGGCTCCTGGCGGACCCCATCCACCTCATGCACAATCACCTCCGGACGGGAAACGCCCAGTTCAAAGCCTTCACGACGCATGTTTTCGATGAGGATCGAAAGATGCAGTTCTCCCCTGCCGGAGACCCTGAACTTGTCGGGATCATCCATCTGCTCGACACGCAGGGCCACATTGTGGATCAATTCCTTTTCCAGACGTTCCTTGATCTGTCGGGAGGTCACAAACTTTCCATCACGACCGGCAAAGGGCGAATTATTGACCTGAAAGGTCATGCTGATCGTGGGTTCATCCACGGCCAGAGGGGGCATGGGTTCCACATGGGAGGGATCACACAGGGTATCGGATATGCCCAGTCCCTCGATGCCGGTAAAGGCAATGATATCTCCAGCCCGTGCAAGTTCGATCTCACATCGATCCAGTCCGGAGAAACCGAACAGTTGCAGGACACGTGCATTTTTTCTGTCTCCCTCCCGGTTCACCACCGTCACGGCAGAGTTGGGTGTGATCTGTCCCCGGGTCACGCGACCGATGCCGATTACTCCTACATAACTGTTATAGTCCAGCGAGGTCACCTGCATCTGAAATGGTTTGTCCAGTTCGACATCTGGCGGCTGAACCTGATTGACGATCATCTCGAACAGGGGTTCCATGGTCCCGGAACGTACGCTATCCGACTCACTGGCATAACCACCGATGGCAGAGGCGTAGATGACAGGAAAATCCAATTGTTCTTCCGTGGCACCGAGTTGGTCGAAGAGTTCAAAGGTCTGATCCAGCACCCAATCCGGACGCGCACCATCACGATCAATCTTGTTGATCACCACAATCGGGTTCAGCCCCAGTGCAAAGGCCTTCTGGGTCACAAAACGGGTCTGCGGCATGGGACCTTCAACGGCATCCACCAGCAGCAGCACCGAATCCACCATCGACAGGACACGCTCGACCTCTCCACCAAAATCAGCATGTCCCGGAGTATCCACCACATTGATATGATAATCCTGCCACTTGATGGCCGTATTCTTTGCCAGGATGGTGATACCACGCTCTTTTTCGATATCATTGGAATCCATCACCCTGTCAGGGGCATCGGCCCGTTCACCCAGGGTTCCCGATTGCTGCAGCAACTGGTCAATCAAGGTAGTCTTGCCATGATCAACA
>RFGN01000758.1 GCA_003696645.1 Gammaproteobacteria bacterium
CCTTGCCTGGTTGGCGGATCATGATCCGCTGACCAACCTGTTCAATCGACGCCGTTTCAGTGAAGAGCTGCAGCACATGATCGAGCGAGCCGAACGGTATTCACACACCGGTGCCCTGCTCTATTTCGATCTGGACAAATTCAAGTATATCAACGATACCAGCGGGCACCAGGCGGGAGACGAGCTGATCAAGATTGTTGCCACCATGTTGTCCAAGACAGTCCGGGCGGGTGATGTGACCGGCCGTTTGGGCGGAGACGAATTTGCGGTGATCCTGCCCGAAACCTCTGAACATGATGCCATCGAAGTTGCCAAGAAGATTCTGACTCAGCTCAATCAGACGCATCTTTCCCTCAACAGTCGAACCCATCGGGTCACGGCCAGCATTGGTATTGCACTGTTTCCACGGCATGGCAACAATGTTCATGATCTGCTGGCCGCCGCAGACCTGGCCATGTATCAGGCCAAGGAGACCGGACGGGGCGCCTGGCACCTTTTTTCGGATACCGACCAGAGCCGTGAACGCATGCATACGCTGGTGTATTGGAAGGAGAACATCGAGTATGCCCATCTCAGTGACAATTTCCTGCTGTACCTGCAACCGATTGTAGACCTGAAGACAGGAGAAACGGTTTCCTATGAGGTTTTGCTCAGGATGCGAAATCAGAAAGGAGAGATTCTGTCTCCTGCAGGCTTTATCCCGGCTGCCGAACACATGGGCCTGATTCATGCGATTGATCACATGGTCCTGAGAAAGGTGATCGAAGTCCTGGCCAAAGTTCAGAAAACCACGGACCGAGCCACAACCTTTTCTGTCAACCTGTCGGCGCACTCATTCAATGACCCCGAGTTGCTGTCCCTGATCGAGGAGACCCTGGCACTGCATCAGGTGAATCCGGAATATCTGGTCTTCGAGATCACTGAAACAGCGGCACTGGAAAATCTGCCCGGGGCGCTGAATCTGATGAAAAAGATACAAAAGCTGGGTTGCCATTTTGTACTGGATGATTTTGGAGTAGGATTTTCGTCGTTTTACTATCTGCGAGAGCTGCCGGTCAATGCGGTCAAGCTGGATGGTTCCTTTATCCGTAACCTGGCCCAGAACCCCGATGACCGGATTCTGGTCAATGCGCTCTGCAGCGTGGCAAGGGGTTTCGGCAAGCGGATTACAGCAGAATATGTAGAGAATCGTACTATCTATGATCTGGTCCGTGATCTGGATATCGACTATATACAGGGCTACCATGTCGGCCGGCCTCGCCCTTATGGAGCGTTTTTTCTGTTCGAAGAGGATTTGAAACTCGAATCAGAGCCGAAAGGCAATCAGGCTTGAGCAATCGTTCAGGAAGTGAAATACGCCTTCCAGTCGGTATTGGTATCTCCAGCGACAAAAAAATGCGGATTCAATATCGATTCCTTGCGATTGTATTCCAGTGGTCGCCAGGTCTCCACGTTATAAACCTCCCCTCCGGCCTGTTCGACCACACATTGGGCGGCAGCGGTATCCCATTCAGACGTGGGCCCCAGGCGGGGATAGATATCGGCCCTGCCCTCCGCCACCAGACAGAGCTTCAATGAACTGCCCATGGCGAGGATCTCAAACGCGGACAAGCGATCAAGAAAGGCATCCAGAGAACTGCCACGATGGGAACGACTGCCAACTACTCTGACCGGTTCGTTCTCGGCCAGTTTTTTGCAATGGATGGGAGCAACATCACCCTCAAGGGATTTCGAGGCCCCTGTTTCAGGGCTGGCACTATAGGTAATATCCTTCACCGGAACATGTACTACGCCCAGAACCGGCCGATGGGCCTGAACGAGCGCGATGTTGACGGTGAACTCACCATTCTTGTTGATGAACTCCTTTGTGCCATCCAGAGGATC
>RFGN01000759.1 GCA_003696645.1 Gammaproteobacteria bacterium
ACGGGTAACCGAAAAGAAGACTTTGCTCATGTCATCCCTCTGTCGAGCGCTGTTCGTAATCGATTGTGGATACTTAACATTGGCGCCCCCAACGTTAAAAGCTGGACTAAATGGGCGCTTAACAATGATGTTCACCCTTATGTGGTTAGTTTCATTCGTTTCGACAACTCGATGCTGTACCAGCCTCCTTCGAGGAAGGACGAATATGCCAGCTTCCCGTCGCCCCGGGCCTGGGCACGTATTGTGTCTCCGCTGGTGAAACGCGGATTCAGCAGCCAGGACATCTTTGTAGGTGCTGTAGGTCGGGCCGCCGGAGTAGCCTTTCATGCCTATCTGCAGGAGCTGAAGGATATGCCCGACATTGACAAGATTCTCAGCGGGAAGGAAACCTTCGACAAGAAGAAATACAAAGACAGGGTATCCATTCAGTATGCCATCACGACTTCACTGTTTGGCCGGTGTAGTAAGGATCTCCAGCTCATCACTCCTGCGATGACACGGATTATCGACCACATCCCTCCCGAGATCGGAGCGATCTTCGTCGCCTTGCTTCTCCGAGCGGATGATAGACGCCTGGCAGCGGCTACCGTAGCCAACCGACACGTTATCGAGTGGGCTACCCGTCACCGACAGCTGATCGAAGCCGAAAACAACGACGGTCATGTCTGAAACGATCCTAAAACCAATACTCACTCAGCAGCAGAAAACGCAACTCGACTTCGCGTTGCAGGCCGTCATGCTTCATCTTTACAACCAGTTCCCTTTCTGGGCCCTGCTGATTGAGCGCTGCACGATTGTTGCATCTTTAGATGTGCCTCGAGCGGGGATTACAAAAAACAATACCATTGTAATCAACCCGGAATGGTTTCTCGGTATTAACTTTTACCAGCGCCTCTTTGTGATGGCTCACGAAGTGGGCCACGCAGCCTTCAAATTCTTTGACAGGCTTCAAAACCGGGATCTTAGACTGTTTAATGAGGCGCAGGACTACCTGATTAACTACCTGCTTCGGAACGACTTTGAGTCGTCAAAGTATTCAAAAAAACCGTTCTGGATCCCGGACTCGCTCTATTCTCCTTATGTAGGAGACCTTACCAGCGAGGATATTTATGAGATGCTCTGGCAGCTTCGGAATCCCGGAGCATCATCTCGCGGCAGCCGCCTGGCCAAAGAACATCCGGATCTGTGGAACGACCTGAAACAGCAGACCCAGCAATTCTCAGACGTTCTTAAAGAGGATCCAAAGACAACAGAAACCATTCGGCCAAACAGAGCACAAACTCCGAAAAACAACAAAGAGTGGGATGAGGCAGTAAACCGAGCATACGTTTCGGCTAAGCAGCAGGGACGTATGCCGGCCGCTCTTGAACGGTTTCTTGAGCAGTTTTGCGAACCTCGTGTCCACTGGACGAAGCAGTTTACGTCATCTTTGACCACTGCGGCCACCAGAGACGATTTTATCGATTACAGCTGGCTTTCTCCAAATCGGCGCCAGTCCGTCCTTGGTAACATCGTTATCCCTGGACCGGTAGGAGGAAAGAAGAAAGCTGTTTTTGCGGTAGATACCTCCGGTTCCATGTACGCCGCCTGTCAGATCGACAACGGATCGCCCGAGCCTCGTACGTACATGGACCAGGCTATCTCCGAAGTGGAGTACATCCGCAAGGATCACAATCTCCGAGTCTATCTGCTCAACTGCGACGCCGACGTCCACCGCGCAGAGTGGATCGAACCCTACGAAGATCTTCCTTCTCTCATCGGTGGGGGAGGAACGAGCTTCGTGCCCATTTTCGAACACATTGAAAAGGAAAATCTTAATCCCGATTTTGTTGTCGTGTTGACAGATGGCTATGGAGATTATCCGCCGGATCCTCCGCCATACGACGTAATATGGGTGATCTTCGGAGAATACCAGCCGCCCTTCGGCGAAGTCATTCGAGTAGATACGTGAAAACCATTGTATTCAATACCGACGATTTTATCGAGGAAACTCCATCGTGCGTTCGGTTCAACGGGCCCACTATCCATCCGTCATTCCCGACAATTATTGTCGAAGAGCGGCCCGACGGAACGATTGTCGCCGACGAGAAAGATCCGACCCGGCCTTGTCCGGGTCGGTCTCTTTTCTCTTTCCTGGGTGTCATCTACACCGAGTATCCGAAACATACCTGGCCGTTGCAGCAGCTGCTTCATTGGGCTCTTACAAGATACGCTCGCAAGTTCAAAGAGCATTGGCCAACCAAAAGACCAGTCTGGGAGCACAACCTGCGACAGGCATGTATCAACGAAGGACGTAATCCCGATCCATATTTGAATTGGGGAACACAGATTTACGGCAAGTACCCAGAGACACCATCCAATGTACTGGAATGGCTGATAGAGTTCCGAGAGTTGGATTGCGACCCAGAACAGCTTCGCGTCATTATCGAGCGGCTTCCCGAGGAATTACCTCTGTATCTCGCTGAAAGACGTCTCGAACTTTTAGATCTGGCTTCGTTTCAGGCGCTGGCCGATCTGTTGCCTAGTGCAGCAAGCCCTCGTCTCTTGACGTTTCTTCTACCTAGGAAGTCTCCGCTTCTCTACGCTGTAGCAAAAGACGAACGCTTCGACAAGCTTTTAGAAAAGGCGGAGCGGTATGGACGGCTTTCCCTTTGGTTTTCCGATCCTACTCTTGATCCTTTTTATGAAGCCGATACCTACGAGTCTTTCTGCGAACTTCTAAAAACCCGGTTTCGTGATGTCGGATCGGAGCTTGTGCCGGCTGACCCCAGTCTGCTTCCGGCTTCTGATGAAATAGAGATTGATATATTTCCTGATTTCGAGGCATACCTGAAGGATCTGGAGGAAGAAGGACTCCTTTTAAAATCACTCTCAGAGGGTGTGCCTAAGTGGAAGGAAACCTGCTTTCTTTTCGGTGTTCGTAGGAAAGACACAGAACTCCGAATAGGCTACGTCGGACTGAAGCACGATTGGACTATTGCCGCCAAGGATGTAGTGCCGCAAAGTTCCTGGAGTTACTACGAAGGCAAGGTCAAATACCGACTCCGCACAATGCGCAGCCGAATTAAACTGGTTACACAGCTGATATGACTATTCCAACCGACGATCCGATCTGGCGGGTTACACCCGGGGAGATCATACTCACTCCGGAGTCATTTCTTCTGGACCATCGATTTGTTATAGAAAAGGGGATGGTGTCTGGACGTGCGAGGGTGCTCCCATTGGCATCAGCCCCATTGTCGAACAAGAGATACGTGAGGATGGACGTATCAGTCCGCAGACACTCGGCCATGCGCTCTACCTTTACAAGATCTACAAAATCGACCCGGACTACGAGTCTGCTCTCAATGATATCCTCGAAGAACTGTCGGATAGACTCTACCACATTCTGAACGATTCGCCTAAATAGTACTGGCACCAGACATGCATTTCGTTCACGTCGGTCAACACGTCCGGATTTTCTATCAACTTAGTTGCAGGCTGGATTCCACATGCGATACGGACATACTTTTGCTCCCGCTCCGCCAGGCGCTGCAGCCGCTTAGTACATTGGTTTGAAGCATAACGAAAGATCCCAGCTGACCTATCAGCTTCGTTGAAAGTTCCCCCGATAAACCTGCACGCACACAATGGGTGACGTTTTATTTCACAGTCTATCTTCGGCGCGGCGTTTCGGTGGTCGGCCCGAGGACTACGCAAAACTGCATGCATGGATGGACAGCTCCAAGCTGGCCGGTGGGCTGGCTGACTGGCGCCACCGCGCACTTCTCCATCACACCTTCGGTATTCATCTCGCTGAGCAGTTCTTTGGGCCTTTTATTTCTCTGAGTAATGGAGACCAGGTAGCAACTCGCACCGTAGCTTCAGTGCACGTGCTGGAGGATCTTGGGTTTATCCCTAGCCCCCATCAATGGCTAGCCGAGCTTCCCATTCGAAGATGGATGAACGGAGCCTCTCTTGCAGAGCGCAAAGCTATGCAACGAGGTCAGTTCCTCCCGGAAGACAAGCCACTGAGTACAGAGCCCGCTCTGTGGGCACTCCGTGAGGTCCTCGAATCCGAGGATCCCCAGATTCGGGAACGAATTCTCACTCGATTCGAAGAAAAACTGAACGAAATCATTCAGACTCGAGAAAAGAGTTCAAGCGAAGCAAGACTCTTTCAGACTCTTTTAACCCAACTTAAAGAAGAAAATGCTGACCTGGATTGACGTGACTCAGGACTATCCTTTCCTTGAGTCATATCCGCGCTTCTTGAAGCTCGAACTTTCTGGACGGATCAATATTTTTCCGGAAGATCCCAAAGACTTCGGTTCCTCATTCGTTCTTGAATTCCCATCCGAAGGAACCACTTATACTGTTCCTCTCACTTGTATGAAAGAGCACGTCATATTCTTCTTCACTATGGATGAAATAAAAGGCCTTGCCGCCACCATCATTGATATGCAAGCTTTTATTTACGATGGTGGTACCTGGAAAAAGTCGAATGACGCTCGAAAGTTGCTGGAATCCATTAAAACACTATCCGGTCTGAAATGAACATGAGACGCAAAGAACCAATCATCATTGATCTTTACGGATGGGAGTATAAAGTTGAGATCCGAAACAACCGGCTCACCATTATTGATTATCTGAGTGATCCTTCCTACCCGGATACTGCTACAGTTAAACTACCCTACAAGCTCACTGCAAAAGCAGATCTCGAAGAGATCGAAGAAGCGGTCTACGAGCATCTTCCCGAGCTTGTCTCTCAGCTCAAAGACCCACCTGTAGATCTGTATAGAGCCGTAGTGGGAGACGGCGCTATCCGATTCTACAAAGGATCTAAAGAAGAACTCATCAGGGATGTACAGGAGTTACTCACAGCTTTTGGTTTCCTTATTCCGCCTCCGGATTACTGTTGTTCTGTAATGGTTTATCCGGACCGCATGGAAAGCTACGACGAAGAGTGTTTGCCTCTTCTGTCTAACGCAGAGATCAGTTGTCTCTTGGATGTGATCCTTTCTAAGTACTCCTTCGACGGGTACACCCTGGAATACAACGACGGTAATTACAACAGAATGTCCGGGTACTATAAAAAACAGGCTTACGTGGAGGTACCATTACCTGAGAATATTACCAACATGGACATCTACAAAGCCCAGAAAAAACTTGGGATCTCCGCTGACTCATGAAGATCTTGGTTTTTCCGATCACGTTCTGGCATGCCTGCCTGACCCTTAACAACTGCTTGCAGTATGACACAGACCCTGCCCGAGCCACTCTGGAAACGTCTCTGGATGCTCGCGCGGCACCCGCACCGGTGCGCCTTTCCCGACGGAGTGCAGACCACACTGTGTTACCCCCCGCTACTCGTAGCGCTGCCGACACTCGGACTGAACCTCTGGCATCTACTAGGTGCGATGGTCTTCGCCGGCTACGTCATCGCGACCCTCTCCTACTACGACCGGCCCTTGGCGAAGATCGTGCGCACATCTATAGCCGCGTCGTACTTGCGGTGCTGGCCGTCGCCGCCGGACTCAGTCACATGATTCCGACCAAAACGGCCCTGCTTGTCGGTGTGCTCGTAGCCTGGTTGGTCGGGCTGGAGACCGACGAGGAGACACCGGGCCTGTACGAACCAGCGCTGCTGTTCATCGCCTACCTGGCGCATTTCTTGGCCGCCTTTCAGAACGACAGTCTGCTACTGCTTATCGCAGCGGCCTGGCTGTTCGTCGTGATCGGGCTGGTACTGTTCGCACCGCGATCGATACGCTTCCGTCTGGCGCTGCACTTCTGGCTGGCGATGCTGCTGGTCATCGCGGGACGCAGCCTGTGATCTTCATCGCCGTCGGTTTCTCGCTGGCCGGTCCCTGGAAGCATGCCGTCGTATGACACCAGGGCCGAACCGTGCGTGAGCCTCTCCCCCACACCGGTCTCGAAGACCTCGAGGTCTTCTACAATTCTCAACCTGAACAACACCCTCTAACCTATGCGTACCCTTTACGACATTGCCGAAGACTTTCGCGTCCTGGACGACTTGCTCCTCGAAGCCGGCGGTGACATGACCGGCTTCGAAGAAGCCGTCGACGCGCTGCTACGCAAGCTTGATCAGGACCTCGAGACCAAAGCCGACAATTACGCCGCATATATTCAAGAGCTGCGGGCCAGAGCGGCAGCTCGTCGGGAAGAAGCACGGAGGCTTTCCGAGCGCGCCCGTGCCGACGAGAACAAAGCCGACCGGCTGCAGGAGCGCCTAATGCACTTCTTCGAGGAGCGTGGCATCCGGCATCTGGAAACGCCCCGGTACAGCCTGCGCGTCCGCACCAACGGCGGCCGGCCGCCCGTCGAGCTCGACCCGACGTACGCCGAATCGCCGGAAAAGCTGCCCGAACCGTACCGCCGCGTGCAGGTCAAGCCCGACCTGAAAGCCATCGCCGACGCTCTCGAGGCCGGCGAGGAACTTCCCTTCGCCCGCTTCGGCGAGCGTGGCCGACAACTACAGATTCGATAGACAAACCGCCATATGCGATGAACGACATCTTTGACATTATCTTGAGCATCTCCGATGCTGCTGTAGCTCTTCAGCAGTACCACGATGAGTTGGCCTCTCTTCCTGACGAAGAATCCCAATCCCTTAGTGAGAAGTGCGGCAAAGCGAGCGAACTACTCAGTTCAGTCGTCGACCTGTTCGATGAACTTATGCCGTAGCACTTTCGTTGTCATTTCGAACTGCCTCACGTGCCATCTTTTAAATTATCGGAGATTATGACACGCAAAGGACTTAAAGAACTCTACGAGATTACCAATACACACCTTGGTTCTCTTCCTTTGTTTTGCAAAATACTTCTTAAAAACTTGCCGTGCTTAACATTTTCTGATGGCACAATCACAACAACGGTTCGAAGTTTGTTGAGCGAAGAATTCGTTCAGATGTGCCGAGAATTCGAAGAGTCCCACAGTGCCCCATACTTTAAATACCTCAGGCTTGGAAACCCTAATATGTCTGTTGAAGACATACTGAATA
>RFGN01000123.1 GCA_003696645.1 Gammaproteobacteria bacterium
CAAAGCGCATCTTGGTGACGCGCCAGTCGGCGTCTTCCATGATGAGCTTGGTTTCTTCCTTCACAGGCCAAGGCTCGACGTTCTCATAGTTCAGGTGCAGCTCGCCCAGCTTGCGGCCAGCTTTCGAGAAGGCCCAGAAATCCCTGGCCAGCGGAATCCGCGCAAGCTGCTTTTTCAGATTGGACGCAAAACGGCTGCGATATTCCGGTGAATGCAGCACGCCATAGACATACCAGAAGATGTCCTCTTTGGTGATGGACTCATCCCCATAGTGCTTACGGAAATGCTCCAGCGCCCAGTCCGTGATCGCCTCATGGCGAACATAGCCATGTTCATCCACTTGAGCTTGGGAGCCAAAGCCCAGCTCACCCTGCGGCTTGCCCGACTCGCCTTTCATCCTCTCGTACCAATACATCGGGAAGCATTGCCCTTTGGAGATCATTTCATAGTCAGGTAAAGTGTTTGATGCCAACACCGAAAAAGGCTTGGTCGCCCCTTTACCTAAAACCGAAATCACCACATTCTCATGCTCGGGCGTGGGGAAGAGCTTGGGCATTAAGTAGACCCTTTCATTTAGCAACCGATCAAAGTACAGCCAAGCCCTTGAGAAAGGGCGATATATCGATGGAACTATTTTCGATTCATCAAAGGCTATTGCCTTTCCACGATTTAATGATTGTTTCAAATTATGCGTCCAGCTAATCCGTTTCGGATCGGTGCTGATAACATCCTCTACCCTGGGCCATTTCTCCTTTGGCAAACCTTCGCAAGCCCTCTGAAAGTTCTCCACTTCCTCATTGTAGGCGTCAATCATAAGGCTCATGTTCTCCGAGAGCCGCTCGTGAGAAAAGTTATAGGCCCAGGAATCCCGGCCCGTCAGAAGACCTTGAGAATAGGTTGAAAAAATTGTATTCGTCTCATCACCTGACTTATCTCCCAAGGAGATAAACCGATCAAACGCCGGATCACGCTGATTGATCCAGTCACCTTCCTCGTTCGGTGTGATGCGGTGCCATTCCAGCCCCTCGATGCTTCCCGTGTTTTCGATGATGGCGAGCTTTTCCTCGCGACTCAGATAATCGCCGATGTCGTGATAGTAAAGCTCGCAAGGGCCGGTATGAGAGGGGTCTTTGACCATGAGGGAGATGGTGACGGGGGTGCGTGTTCCTTCTCCAAACACATTACCGGCTTCTTTTCGACGGTCTTCACCTGATGTGCGCGCATTCCCCCGCAGATTGAACAC
>RFGN01000015.1 GCA_003696645.1 Gammaproteobacteria bacterium
ATGACCGATCTCGCTGGCAAACATATAGGCCTGGATATCGGCGCGGCCGACATGCCCGAACTGATAGGCGACCTCCACGTCATAATCCATTCCGTCCAGGATGGTGGACTGGCCGCTGACATGACTGCCGAGCGTGTGGCGCAATTCTGACCCCGAACTGCCATTGAAACTCGCCTGTTTCCGATCAATCCCCAACCAGTACAGGTCCAGGGCGGTATGCGCCAGAGAACGGCTGCTGTAGAGCCCAAACAGGAGGCTATCCTGGTCAGAGTCATTGAATCCGTATTGGTCCACCGGGGAAAATTGTGTCCAAAATCCATGCGTTCGCCAGTTTCTGGACTCGATCAACAGACTGACCCCATCCCAGCTTCGCAGGCTGTTTCCCCAAGGAAGTGGGCTGACCAGACGTTGTTTGCCCAGCAGAAGTTCCTGCCTTCCCGGCCGGATGGTTAGCGTGGTGTTATCCGTGATGGAGAGACGAACATCCCAGAAGGCCTGTTGCAGGGCATAGGTATCCACATCCAGCGTTCTTTTTCCGCCGGGCAGGTCACGGTCCGTGGCCAATGCACTTTTCCCCTCCAGAAAGAACCGATGATGCCTGCCCAGATGCAGGTCAGCATGCCCCGTCATTCTCCACAGTACAAAACTGTCATCATTATTTCGTGGGGCAGAGAAGGCAAAATTGGACCAATTCTCGGCGCGAACGCGGAAATGTCCTCCCAGGCTGAGCCAGTTTCTGTCCTGAGAATCCAACGCAATGAATTTTATATGGTCATGCCTGCTGAGTTGTGAAGAAGGAATACCCTTGAGAACGGACCAATTTTCCTGATAACGCAGAAAATGTACCTTTGGGAGAGAACCCTCTGCATGGTCTTGTGGCATTGTAGCGGCACTGCATGTCTGATAAAGGCTCAGGAATCCCAGAATACTGAATACAGAAACACTGCGATAGAATCGTAAGATAGAGTTGACTGTCATAATATTTCTCGTCAGGCAAGGGCGCGGCAATGCTGAACAGTCGCATTCAACCCCTGGATTCTTACGAATTTTATGTTCGATCGTGAGATACTACTTTCATAAACCATCTTGAATAGACCTAAGAGACCGCAACCATCATGACAGACACGCACCGGCATGTCAGACAGGGATATCGTGACTGTATCGCCTTGGCACAGTCACATTACGAGAATTTTCCGGTCTATTCGATCTTGGTTAAAAAATCGCTGCGTCCTGCCGTTGCCGTGATCTATGCCTTTGCACGCCGAGCTGATGACCTCGCTGATGAAGGAGATATGCAGGCCAGCGAACGAATACAGGCTTTGGAGACCATGTCAGATTCCCTGGAGCAGATTGCAGGCGGTCAGACCCTGTTCGAGGATTTCCTGTTTACAGCGCTTGCCGATGTGATCTGTCGGCATCATCTGTCTATTCAGCCCTTTCAGGATCTGTTGATCGCTTTTTGTCAGGATGTCTCGATCTGTCGTTATCGGGATTATGCAGCGGTAGAGGACTACTGCCGACACTCGGCCAACCCTGTCGGCAGGCTGATGTTACAGCTGCATGGCATAGAGGATAAACAGAATATATACTATGCTGATCAACTATGCAGCGCCCTGCAATGGATCAATTTCCTGCAGGATCTGGAGCAGGATTTCCATGAGATGCAGAGGATCTACCTTCCCGAGGAAGATCTTCAGGCATTTGGAGTGGACGAACAACATTTTGAGAATAAGAAAAGCGATTCAGCCATGTGCGAACTGGTACTTTTTCAGATAGAACGAACCCGGCGTCTTCTCTTGACAGGGCTGCCACTGGAAAAATCCCTGCGTGGCCGGTTTCGCTGGCTGATACGAACCATTCTTCGTTGTGGATACCTTGTTCTGGATTACCTCGAAACCTCTGCCAGGCAGGGAGAGGTGTTCAGGCGTCCCCGACTGGCGCGATTTGATCTCCTTCGAGGCACCCTGCTGCTTTCTCATCGCCGTCTGGATCGTCAGCGTAAAGAACTGCTGGTTAAAGCGTGAGAAGTCAGGGATTCTGGGTTACTTTCCTTCTGGCCCTGA
>RFGN01000124.1 GCA_003696645.1 Gammaproteobacteria bacterium
CATGTCAAGCGTGGCGGGAAAATCTGGATCAGGGTTTTTCCTGATAAACCCATTACAAACAAGCCACTTGAAGTTCGTATGGGTAAAGGTAAAGGTAGTGTCGAGTACTGGGTTGCCGAGATCAAACCTGGAACTATTCTGTATGAGATGGAAGGTGTCTCGGAAGAGATTGCTCGTGAGGCATTCAGACTTGCAGCAGCCAAACTTCCTTTCAAGACAACCTTTGAGACGCGAGCGGTGATGTAAAATGAAGGCTTCAGAGTTGAAACAAAAGAGCAGAGAGGATCTGCACGCCATGTTGCTTGAGTTATTGGATGAACAATTCAAGCTTCGTATGCAAAAAAGCATGGGCCAGGTCAGTAACACACACCGATTTGGTGAGATCAGAAAGGATATTGCACGTATAAAAACCGTGCTTAATCAGGCTTAAAAGAAACAGTCATGTCACAGAAAGAATCATTACAAAGAATTGTTACAGGAAAGGTAACCAGTAACAAGATGGACAAAGCGGTAACCGTGTCTATCGAGCGCAAAATAAAACACCCTCTTTATGGGAAATACATCAAGCGGACCTCAAAGATCCATGCGCAGGATATAGATAACAGTTGCCAGATTGGTGATATCGTTTCTCTCAGGGAATGTCGGCCGGTATCCAAGACCATTTCATGGCAGGTTGTCGAAGTGGTTGAGCGGGCTGAAGGTTAAAGGCTGAACAAAAGGAAGTATTGCCATGATTCAGATGCAGAGCAGGTTAAAGGTCGCTGATAACAGTGGAGCCAAAAGTGTAATGTGTATAAAGGTTTTGGGAGGGTCTCATCGCCGTTATGCTGGAATTGGTGACATCATCAAGGTCAGTGTCAAGGAAGCCGCTCCACATTCCAAGGTGAACAAGGGTGACGTTTTCAATGCTGTTATTGTCAGGACGAAAAAAGGTGTCAAGAGACCCGATGGATCCGTGATCCGCTTTGACAGTAACGCAGCAGTAATCTTGAACAATAATCTTCAGCCTATTGGCACTCGAATTTTTGGACCAGTGACTAGAGAGTTGCGTGGCGAACAGTTTATGAGAATCATTTCTCTTGCCCCAGAGGTACTTTAAGAGAGACAAATCAAACAGAAGAGCAGAATAAGCGCATGGCAAAAATACATAAAGGTGATGATGTGATCGTCACAACTGGCAAGGATAAAGGCAAGCGAGGGACTGTACTGCAGGTTCTCCCGCTGGAGGATCGTGTGGTTGTTGAGGGTGTTGCCATTGCAAAACGGCATACCAAGCCAGATCCGAACCGTGGTGTGGCTGGTGGAATAGTTGAAAAAGAGATGCCTATTCATATCTCCAACGTTCAGTTGTTTGACCCAACCGCCAAAAAGGGAAGCAGAGTTGGCTACAGAACACTTGAGAATGGAAAAAAAGTCCGTTATTTCAAGGCAAGTAACGAGAATATAGAGGTTTAAGGGTCATGGCAAGACTGCACGATTTTTACAAGACTGAAGTAATTGATCAGTTGAAGCGTGATTTGGGATATAAGAACGTCATGCAGGTACCAAAGATTGAGAAGGTCACCTTGAATATGGGCCTCGGTGAGGCGGTTGGAGATAAAAAGGTGATCGAGAATGCCATCGGTGACATGACGAGTATTGCCGGCCAGAAGGCGGTTCCTACTCTCGCAAAGAAATCTATTGCCGGATTCAAGATCCGTGATGGCTGGCCAATTGGTTGCAAGGTTACACTTCGTGGTGAAAGGATGTATGAATTCCTGGATCGACTGATTAACATAGCCATTCCCAGAATTCGGGATTTTCGCGGTTTCTCGCGCAAGGCATTCGACGGCAGAGGCAACTATTCTCTGGGTATTACCGAACAGATTATCTTTCCGGAAATCGATTATGACAAGGTAGATAAACTTCGGGGTATGGATATCACAATTACCACGTCTGCTGAAAGCAATGATGAAGGCTATGCGTTGTTAAAGGCTTTTAATTTTCCATTCAAAGGGTAACCCATGGCGAAACTTTCAATGATTCAGCGCGAAATAAAGCGCCAGAAATGTGTAGATAAATATGCAGAAAAGAGAGCGGCATTAAAGGCGCGGGCCTATGACATGACTCTCACTCCCGAGGAGCGCATGGAGGCCAGAAAGAAATTTCATGCATTACCCAGAAATGCATCGCCAGTTCGGTTGCAGAGACGCTGTTCTCTGACAGGTAGACCACATGGCGTGTATCGTCGATTTGGTCTGAGCCGAAATAAACTTCGCAAGATTGCAATGCGTGGTGAGGTTCCTGGTCTCGTCAAGTCAAGCTGGTAAGAGGGGTAGTAATCATGAGTATGTCAGACCAGATTTCGGATATGCTGACTAGAATTCGCAATGCACAGGCTGTCAACAAGAAGACTGTTGCAATGCCTGCGTCCAAAATCAAAACAAATATTGCAAAAGTTCTCAAGGATGAAGGCTATATCACCGATTTTTCAGTCAAACAGGCTGACGATAGCAACAAGAGCAGCATGGAAATCGAGTTGAAATATTACCAGGGTCAACCAGTCATTCGTGAGATCAAGCGAGCCAGTCGTCCTGGTTTGAGAATCTACCGTGGAAAGGATGAAATTCCTGAGGTACTTGATGGCCTTGGAATTGCCATTGTTTCTACATCGAAGGGTGTCATGTCAGGGAAACAGGCTAAAAGCCTGAACCAGGGCGGTGAGATCATCTGTTACGTTTCCTAGATTACAGAACTATGTCCAGAATTGCATTTAAACCAGTTGCTATCCCGGGTGGGGTCGAAGTATCTCTTGCAGGGCAGAGCGTATCAGTCAAGGGTAAGGTCGGTCAGTTGAATATGAATCTTCATGACAGCGTTACCGTAACCCAGAATGAAAATGAATTGATATTCAACGCTCGAGATGAAAAAACTGCCGTTGCCATGATTGGTACGATGCGCGCACTTGTACAAAACATGATCAAGGGCGTTTCAGAAGGTTTCGAGAAGAAATTGAAACTCATTGGTGTTGGGTATCGAGCCGCAGTACAGGGCAAAAAGGTCAATTTATCACTCGGATTTTCCCATCCAGTTGAGTATGAGATCCCGGATGGAATAACTGTTGAAGCACCGAGCCAGACCGACTTGGTGATCAAGGGCGCCGACAAGCAAAAGGTAGGCCAGGTTGCTGCTGAAATTCGTTTTTTTCGACCCCCCGAACCATACAAGGGAAAAGGCATTCGTTATGATGATGAACATGTCAAACTGAAAGAGGCTAAGAAGAAATAATGGCTAAGATTGACAAAAAGGCTGCCCGTTTAAGACGAGCTTTGCGTTCCAGGGCGCACATACGCAAGCTGAGAGTTCCGCGACTTTCTGTTTACAAGAGTTCTCAGCATATCTATGCCCAGATCATCTTGCCAAACGGAAACAAGGTTGCTGCTGCAGCATCGACTGTGGAAAAGTCGGTCAAGACGCAACTCAAGTATACCTGCAATATCGATGCTGCCCAGGTGGTTGGAAAACTGATTGCTGAGAGAGCCAAGAGTGCTGGAATTTCTCAGGTTGCCTTTGACCGCTCGGGCTACAAGTATCATGGCCGAATCAAGGCGCTTGCAGAAGCAGCTCGTGAAAATGGATTAGGACTTTAATACAGGGTTGGTAATATTATGTCACAGGGACGTGAACAGCAGGGCCAGCAGGGTCCTGAAGATGGACTGAGAGAAAAACTGGTTACAGTCAGACGTGTAACGAAAGTGGTCAAGGGCGGCCGGATATTTGGCTTCTCTGCGCTTACTGTAGTGGGTGATGGAGAAGGAGGTGTCGGTTTCGGTATTTCAAGTGCAAGAGAAGTGCCTGTAGCGATCCAGAAGTCCATGGAGAAAGCAAGAAAAAATATGGTAAAGATTGCACTGAATGGCCAGACTCTGCAACATCCTGTGACCAACCGTTTTGCATCATCCAAGGTTTTCATGAAGCCGGCATCTTCCGGTACGGGTATTATAGCTGGTGGTGCGATGCGCGCAGTGTTTGAAGTAATGGGCGTTCAGGATGTACTCGCAAAATGCATCGGTTCAACCAATCCGGTTAACGTAGTGCAATCGACAATTAAGGGTTTGGCCAGTATGCAATCGCCAGAAATGGTAGCGGCCAAGCGTGGTAAAACGGTAGAAGAAATAACAGGTTAGTCATGGCGAAGGCAAAGATGCTTAAAATAAAGCTGGTTCGCAGTGTTTCAGGACGTAAACCCAGTCATATTGCCTGTGCCAGAGGGTTGGGGCTGCGACGAATCAACCATATAGTAGAACGTATCGATACACCTGAAAATCGTGGCATGATAGACAAGATTGCCTATCTGCTTGAAGTGGAAGAGGTTGCTTGATGAAACTCAATACCATAAAACCAGCTGAAGGCAGCAGAAAACAGGCCAAACGTGTTGGCCGGGGAATCGGCTCAGGTCTGGGCAAGACCTGTGGACGCGGTCATAAAGGACAGAAATCACGCTCCGGAGGATTCCACAAGGTGGGTTTTGAAGGAGGCCAGATGCCTATTCAGAGGCGACTGCCAAAGGTTGGTTTCACGTCCAGAAAGAAAGCCTATACGGCCCAGATACGCTTGCACGAGTTGGCACTGATTAAATCCGACACGGTGACATTGGAGGCATTGAAGGAAGCGGACATTATCCCGGATCATATCCGTACGGCCAAAATAATCGACTCAGGAAAGCTGGACGTTGCTAAGCATATCAAGGGTCTGGCAGTGACGCCTGGGGCACGCAAGGCCATTGAATCAGCAGGCGGCAAGATCGAGGCGTAGCGTGGCAAAACCATCCCCGGCTAATCTGGCAAAGAACATGCAAGGTGGACGCTTCACTGAATTGAAGCGTCGTCTTCTTTTTGTGCTTGGGATGTTTGTGGTTTTTCGTATTGGTTCACATATCCCTGTACCGGGAATCAACCCGGATGCAATTGCAGCCCTGTTCGAGCAGCAAAAGGATACCATTATCGGCATGTTCAACATGTTTTCAGGGGGATCTCTGGGCCGATTCAGTGTTTTTGCACTGGGGATCATGCCGTATATCTCTGCGATGATCATATTTGGTCTGTTGACCAAGATGAGTCCTGAGCTTGAAAAGCTTGAAAAGGAAGGGGCTTCTGGCAAGCATAAACTGACACAATACAAACGCTATGCGACGATCCTGCTTGCTGCAATTCAGGCGATTGGTATCTCCATAGCACTTGAAGGACAATCCTCAGGTGGGCTACCGGTTGTTATTGAACCGGGCTGGTCATTTCGCATGACGGCAGTCTTGACCCTTGTTACCGGAACAATCTTTTTAATGTGGCTTGGAGAACAGGTTACAGAACGTGGAATAGGAAATGGCATTTCACTTATCATCTTTGCCAGTATTGTTTCGGGCTTGGGGTCAGCAATAGGTGGAACGCTGGAATTGGCCAGGACCGGTGAAATGCATCCAATGGTTATCCTGCTTTTGGTTGTGATTGTTCTGGCTGTAACCTATTTTGTTATTTTCATGGAGAAAGGACAGCGTCGAATCACTGTTCACTATGCAAAACGTCAGAGTGCTCAAGGAGGATATTCAGGACAGGGCAGCATCCTGCCTTTGAAGGTCAACATGGCGGGTGTCATTCCCATGATCTTTGCTTCAGCACTGATAGTATTTCCTGCGACAGTGGCCAGCTGGTTTGCCACGTCAGGTGGCCTGGGATGGATGCAGGATCTAACCCGCTACCTTTCTCCGGGACAGCCACTGTACATCCTTCTTTACATTGCCGGTATTCTGTTTTTCTGTTTTTTCTATACAGCATTGATGTTCAAACCGAAGGATACAGCCGAAAACCTGAAAAAGTCTGGCGCATTTATACCAGGTGTTAGACCAGGGAAACAGACGGAACAGTTTATCGATAAGGTCATGACACGACTGACCCTGATTGCCGGTGTGTACATGATCCTGGTTGCCCTTCTGCCACAAATGTTGATACAGCAGTGGAATGTTCCATTCTATTTTGGTGGATCATCGCTTCTTATCGTGGTCGTTGTGGTTATGGATTTTATGGCACAACTTCAAGCGCATCTCGTCAATCATCAATACGACAGCTTGCTCAAGAAAGGAAGTAGAAAGAAACAGGGTGGAATCAATAGCCCACTTTTAAGATAGCATCAGGAAGGAAGTTATGAAGGTAAGAGCATCAGTAAAGCGAATCTGTCGAAACTGCAAGATCATCAGACGCAAACGCACCGTGCGTGTAATTTGTACAGATGGACGACATAAGCAGAGACAAGGCTGATTTTTATTTACAAATCAGAAATTTGTTATAGAATTAACGGTTTTTACAAACGCAAACAAGAAGGTAAGAGGGACCAATGGCTCGAGTCGGCGGAATAAATATTCCCGATAACAAGCATGTTGTCATTGCATTGACATCTATATATGGAATCGGACTGACAACTTCAAAACGCTTGTGTGCAGAAACAGGTATTGCACCAGAGACCAAGGTCAGAGATCTGGACGAAGATGCCTTGACCAAGCTAAGAAATTGTATCGCTGACATGACGATTGAAGGTGATCTGCGTCGCGAAGTTTCGATGAACATCAAAAGGCTTCTTGACCTGGGTTGCTACCGAGGAATTCGGCATAGAAAAGGTCTTCCCTTGAGAGGACAACGTACCAAAACGAATGCCAGAACACGCAAGGGTCCCAAGAAGGCGATCAGAAAATAACCGGATATAGACATGGCCAAACCTGCAAGCAAGACACGCAAAAAAATCAGGAAGAATGTTGTTGATGGCGTAGCCCATATTCAAGCAACCTTCAATAATACAATCATTACTATTACTGACCGTCAGGGTAATACACTGGGATGGGCAACTGCCGGTGGCTCTGGTTTCCGAGGCTCAAGGAAAAGTACGCCGTATGCTGCACAGGTTGCTGCTGGAAAGGTGGGTGAGGTTGTTCAGGAAATGGGGATGAAAAACCTGGATGTCCGTGTCAAGGGTCCTGGGCCTGGAAGAGAATCTGCCATCAGGGCTCTCAATGGCATGGGGTTCACCATTCAAAGTATTCGTGACGTTACACCCATTCCACATAATGGTTGTCGTCCACCAAAAAAACGTCGAGTTTAACAGATTGGGAAAATAAGCACGCATGGCAAAATATACGGATGCAAAATGTCGACTCTGTCGTCGTGAGGGAGAGAAGCTGTTTCTGAAGGGTGAAAAATGCTTTACCTCGAAATGTGCAATTGAAAAAAGAAATACACCACCAGGACAGGTGCAACAAGGGTTCCGTGGACGCATTTCAGATTATGGCCTGCAGCTTCGCGAAAAGCAGAAACTGCGTCGAACCTATGGGGTACTAGAAAGGCAGTTCCGCAAGTACTACAAGGAGGCTGATAGAAGAAAAGGTGCAACAGGTGAAAATCTTCTTCAGATCTTGGAGTCAAGACTGGACAATGTTGTCTATAGACTAGGGTTTGGTGCATCTCGTTCGGAGGCCAGACAGCTTGTCAGACATAATGGTGTACTGGTAAATGGACGAAAAATGAACATCCCGAGCTATAACGTAGGTGCGGGAGAGAAGATTTCGCTCACTGACAAGGCAAAAAAACAGATAAGAGTTCAGTCTGCCATCGAGCTTTCACAACAGAATGGTATAGCTGACTGGATAGAGGTTGATACCAGCAAGTTTGAAGGCAGTATGACAAGGATTCCTGAGCGCTCAGATCTGCCAGCAGAGATCAATGAATTGCTGATCGTTGAATTGTATTCCCGTTAATCCACAGAATTAAGAGGTTCTCAGATATGCAGATCAACCCTGCAGAGTTTCTCAAACCCAGAAACATCAGTGTCAAAAGGTATTCCGAGACGAATGCAAAGGTTACCCTTGAGCCACTGGAGAGGGGGTTTGGCTATACTTTGGGCAATGCACTTCGCCGTGTACTATTGTCTTCCATTCCTGGTGCGGCCATCGTTGAAGCAGAAATCAATGGTGTTTTGCACGAGTACGGTACGATTGAAGGTGTGCAGGAAGATGTCATGGACATTCTTCTCAATCTTAAAGGAATCGCCATCAGCATGTCTGAACCAGGGGAAGCCATCCTTACTGTAAACAAGAAAGGCCCGGGTGTCGTCACTGCTGCAGATATCGATGTCCCGGCAACTGTGCAGATTGTCAATCCAGACCATGTTATTGCAAATCTGTCTGAAAATGGTGATCTGTGCATGAATCTGAAGGTAACGGTCGGTCGTGGTTATCAGCCTGCCCTGCAAAAGTATGCAGACGAAGATCAGAAACGTATTGGTGCCCTGCAGATTGATGCCTCGTTCAGTCCAATTAGAAAGGTCGCGTATACTGTAGAAAATGCTCGTGTTGAACAGCGTACTGATCTTGACAAGCTGATCATCAGCCTGGAAACCGATGGTAGCGTGGACCCCCAGGAAGCTGTCGAGACCGCAGCACGTATTCTGCGAGATCAGTTGTCCATGTTTGCCGACCTTGAAGAGACTGTTGTTTCCAAGGATGAAGAGGAAAAAGAGAAGATCGATCCGATCCTGCTGAAACCAATCGCTGATCTTGACCTGACTGTACGTTCGGCAAACTGTCTCAAGGCGGAGAATATTCACTATATTGGTGACCTGGTCCAGCGCAGCGAAATGGATCTCCTCAAGACACCAAACCTTGGCAAGAAGTCTCTGAATGAGATCAAGGACATGTTGGCCTCATATGGACTTTATATGGGGATGAAGATTGAAGGGTGGCCACCAGAAGGCCTGGAAACGGAATCTGCTGAGGCCTAATTCTCCAAGGATATCAGGAACTAATCATGCGACACAGAAAATCAGGAAGACAGCTCAACCGAAACTCGAGTCATCGCAAGGCCATGTTCAAGAATATGGCAGCAGCCTTGATAGAACACGAAGTGATTCGTACTACCTTGCCCAAGGCGAAGGAACTCAGAAGGGTTGTTGAGCCACTTGTAACCAAGGCAAAGAGTGATTCCGTTCATGCAAGACGGTATGTGTTTTCCAAACTCAGGGATCGCAATCTGGTCAGCAAATTGTTTGACGAAATTGCCCCTCGGTACCAGCAGAGGAACGGTGGATATACACGCATCCTCAAGACAGGTTTTCGTGCTGGTGACAAGGCCCCCATGGCCATCATGGAACTGGTGGATCGCCCCATCGTAGAAGTTGAAGAAATCGACGATGATGAAGAATAGAGCAATTCCTGTCATGTCAGGCAAAAGCCGGTTATTGCATAACCGGCTTTTTTGTTCTTGAAATTAAGGAAACCAGTTGAATGAGAGCGCTTGTCATCATAGTGATGATCATTGTTTCACTCTTGTCTGCCGGACTCTCCTTTGCCTATTTTAAACTGAAGAAATGGCCCGAAACCCTACTATTTATTGCTATCACCCTGTTTACTTCCTTTCTGGTATTGGCAGGTTTCTTTGACTGGTTTGGAGATTGAAGCGATGTGGAAATGGCTCGTATTCTGTGTCGGATTGCAGTTGTCTGCTCAGGTCAATGCATTTGAGATACTGCAACCATTGCCAGGTAAGGTATCCGTTCCTGCGGATTCCCCTCTTGATTCGCGCACGATTGCCCTGGGCAAGGCGCTTTTTTTTGACCCACGTCTGAGCAAGAGCGGAACCTATTCATGCAATCAATGCCATCAGTTGATGCTGGGAGCGGGCAGTGGACATGTCACAGGAAAGCCATTTCTGTATCGGGATGCCCCAACGCTCTGGAATGTGGCCTTCCAGACAGTCTATTTTTGGGATGGACGTTCTCGCACACTCGAGAGCGCCCTGCAGGAACACCTGAGGGACAGGAGCGTGATGGGATGGAACCGGACACAGGACTGGCTCGCCAGAATAGATGATTTCAAAGGATATCAGAACATGGCAAAGCAGGCCTATGGGAATGTTGAGGATAGCCTTGTCTTTATCCGTGCCCTGGCCAGCTATATACGAACTCTGACAACACCGGACAGTCCGTTTGATCAGTATATTCGTGGTGACAACATGGCGATTTCAGTGCA
>RFGN01000760.1 GCA_003696645.1 Gammaproteobacteria bacterium
GGGGCGCGTTGCTGAACGGATAGAATTTACACAGAGGGCATGGTGGCCCATGCCCTCTGTGATCAGCCTATTTCAAGCGCCTGATCAATATCAGCGCAAGGCTGAGAAAAAAAAGCGAGGGTACGAACGCACTCAGAACCGGACTCAGATCGTAGACCAGACTCAGCTTGGCTGACAGGTTATTCAACAGAAAGAAGATCACCCCTCCCAGACTGCCCACCATGATACGTACCCCCAGACTGCTTGAACGCAACAGTCCAAACACACTGGGGAGCGCCAGCACCATCATCACCAGTGTCGCAAAGGGGGTGCTGATCTTTTTCCAGAAGGCAATGCGGTAGGGTTTGCTGTCCAGTTCATTCTTTTTCAGAAAATGGATATACCGTCGCAGTCCGAGCAGGGTCAATGACGTCGGCTTGGTTGCCAGTGTAGTCAGCAGGCGGGGCTTGAAAGGGGACTGCCAGTCCCGGACTTCCTCGAATTCGAGGCTTCTTCGATTGGGTTGGATGACGAGGGTTTGTAGGTTGACCAACTGCCATTTCTGGTTACGATACAAGGCCTTTTGGGCGGTCGTTACGGCCTGCAATTGATGCTCGGCGTTGATACGATAGATCGTGACATCACCCAGTTCATTGGCCGAGGGGATACTGCCGATCCTCACATAACTGTTTCGGTCACGAATCCAGAAATTCCCGCCAGTCAGATAGACACCTCTGGGGGTCAGGGCCTGATTGCGGATACTCTGACCAAGAGATTCCGCCTTGGGAACGACAAACTCACCCATCAGGATTATCAGACCCATCATCAGGACAGCTACGAGCGCAAGAGAATAGAAGATGCGTAGAAAGGAAATGCCTGCAGATTGCAAAATGGTCAGTTCATTATTGGATGCCATCGCACCCAGACCCAGCAAAGTGCCGATAAACAGACCAATCGGGAACAATTCATACAACATGCCGGGCAAGGTCAGGAAGGTGTAGGCTCCAGCCTTGAGGGCAGTGTAGTCGCCATGACCGGTATCCCCAAGTTCAGCAATGAAGGTTCCCAGCATCATCAGGCCGCACAAAACACTCAGTACGATGGCCGAATAATAAAGGAGGTTGCCGGCGATATAGCGGTCGATGATCTTCATGTACGGACTGTATTGCGATGGCGACCTGGCCAGACACCCTGGCGATAGGCCAGAATCAGAATCAGGGTGATCAGACCACCATGTACCCACCATAGCCCGACTATGGGCGGGATATCCCCATTCTCGAGCCAGGCCTTGCTCGCCGCAAGCAGATTGTTGTAGATCAGAAAAACCAGTAAACCGGTCATGATCCGGGCATATTTTCCGCTGCGGCCTTCTGTCTTGCTCAGAAAATAGGCCAGCAGAGGCAGCAACAGCGTGCTGATGACGGCCGAGAGTCGCCATTGCACCTCAGCGAGATTTTTCAGCGAGGGGTGTTCAAGCAGGTACGGTGTCGGTCGAGCCCAGGCCTTGCGGAGTCGTTCCTCGATTTCGAGAGGCTGGATGAGAATACCATTTTCTTCGAAGTCGATTCGAGTCCCATCCTGCCGATTTTTGCTCAACTCATAGCGGTGTCCCTGACGAAGGATGAAAAAATCTTCACCTGTCTCGGTATCGACCTGTCGCTCGGCCGTTTCGGCCAGAATGACCTCAGTCTTCTCGCCTGAAGTATTTCTCTGTACAAAGACATGATGCAGGGTCTTGCCCTGATCGGTAGAAGATTCTGCATAGACAATATTTTTTCCATGGTCAAAGGTATTGAACTGGGCGGGATGAATCGACTGGGCACTGAGATCGGCACGCATTCGATCCTGAATCTGATAACTCTTTTCCTCGGCATTGGGGCCAAGATACAGGCTGATACTGCCGACCAGACCGGACAGAACAATCGAAAAAAGGGCAACATGCCTGAGCAGATTGGTCGGACTGTATCCGGTGCTGACCAGAGCGGTAATCTCATTGTCATGATGCATGCGGCCCAGGGTGATCAGCGTACCGAGAAAGGCCGACAGGGGAACGAGAATTACCTGGGCGCTGATCGTCTTGTAAAACAGCAGGGCTGCAATGGCCTGTTCTGGCAGATCGCCGGATGCTGCCTGATTGAGGAAACGAACAAATCGGTGCCCCATGTAGATCAGAACGAGAATCGCGAGGATTGCGAGAAAGGTCTTCCATATTTCATGATGGAAATAACGTCGAAGAATCATGCCGCTATTATATAGCAGTCAGGTGGAATTTATTGTTCGAAAGGCAGGCTGTCGGCGAAACCGAACCGTTTCATATCGCGGATTCGGAATGGGTAGAGGATGCCGTTCAGATGGTCCATTTCATGTTGAACGACGCGGGCATGAAAACCGGTGACTTCACGCGAGATAACATTCCCTTCCAGATCATGGCCCCGGTAACGGATATGTGCAAAACGAGGAACCAGGCCGCGCATGCCGGGAATGCTCAGGCAGCCCTCCCAGTCTTCCTCCTGTGTCAAGTCCAGAGGTTCATATTCCGGATTGACGAGAACCGTCTCGGGTACCGGTTCGGCATTTGGATAGCGTTCATTGCGTTCAAAGCCAAAGACGATGACCCGTTTCAATATCCCTATCTGAGGAGCAGCCAGTCCGGCTCCATCATGCGCCTTCATCGTGTCCACCATGTCCTCAACCAGTTGCTTGATTTTCTGGTCGCATGGATCGTCTACGATCTTCGAGACCCGAAGCAGATCAGGGTGTCCATAACGCAGTATGGTACGGACTGCCACGGCTCCTGGTTTTAGTGAATCATAGGATGATCAGGAAAGACAGTCAGCCAGTGCCGCGAGGCAGAACATGACATTCTTCATGTTGCTGGCATGTCCCATCAGACCGATACGCCAGACCTTGCCGGCCAGAGCGCCAAGCCCGGCACCGATCTCCAGATTATATTCATCCAGCAGGCGAGTACGAATCTTGGCATCATCCACCCCTTGGGGGATATTGACGGCATTGAGCTGTGGTAATCGGGCTTCGGGATCGACCAGAAAGTCGATACCCAGACGTTCCAGACCGGCCTTGAGTGCAGCATGATTTCTCTGATGTCGGGACCAGGCCTGTTCCAACCCTTCTTCCTCAAGAATGAGCAGGGATTCGTGAAGACCGTAGAGGGCATTGACCGGAGCAGTATGATGGTAGGCCCGCTTGCTCTCGCCACCCCAGTAGCCCATGACCAGATTGAGATCCAGAAACCAGCTTTGCACAGGGGTCTTTCTGGCCTTGATCTTTTCAATGGCCCTGGCACTGAAACTGACCGGGGACAGACCGGGTACACAGGACAGGCATTTCTGGGTGCCGGAATAGATCGCATCGATCCCCCATTCATCGACCTTGAGTGGGGTGCCGCCGAGCGAGGTGACGGCATCTACCAGGGTCAGGCAGTCATGTTCCCGGGCCATGCGGCATAAGGTTTCTGCGTCGGATTGCACGCCAGTGGAGGTCTCGGCATGAACAAAGGCCAGGATTTTGGCCTCCGGATGCTGTTTCAGAGCCTCTTCAACCTTTTGCGGGTCAACCGGCTTGCCCCAGTCATCCTGAATCATCACCGCCTTGCCGCCGATCCGTTCCACGTTCTCTTTCATGCGACCGCCGAATACCCCATTTTGGCAGACGATCACGGTATCACCGGGTTCGACCAGGTTGACAAAACAACACTCCATGCCGGCAGAACCGGGCGCGGAAACTGGAATGGTCAATTCGTTTTTCGTCTGAAAGGCATACTGAAGCAGACTCTTTACCTCATCCATCATGCCGACAAAGGCCGGGTCCAGGTGACCGATGGTTGGGCGACTGAGCGCCTCCAGCACACGCGGGGAAACATCGGAAGGGCCGGGGCCCATCAGGGTACGAACGGGTGGAATAAAGGAGTTTGTCATGCTGTCCTGCTCTGGTATCAAAGAATAATCGTTCAGTATAGAATGGCGACCTTTTGCCTCGCAACCATAAAAACACCAATGAATTCCCTGGCATGACACCATGAATGACCTGCAACTCTGGCAATATCTCTGTATCGGCCTGATCTTTGTCTGGACCGGATTCGTGCGCGCCGGACTCGGGTTTGGCGGGGCCGCCCTCGGCTTGCCACTGTTGCTTCTGGTTGTCGATAGTCCCATTGTTTTTCTACCGCTGATCGGGGTGCATCTGCTGGTATTCACCGCACTGACGGTGCGCACCTCATGGGGTCAGATCGACTGGAAATTTCTGGGTTGGGCACTGAAGATCATGATCATTCCGAAACTGCTCGGGGTGTTTGGTCTGCTGAACCTGCCCAACGAATGGATGACCCTGATCGTCTATGTCGTCGCATTGATCTATGGCCTCAGCTATATCACCGGAAGGTCGTTTACCTCCCATTCGCGCTGGGTGGATGTGTTGCTGCTGGTGGTAGGCGCCTACATCAGCGGCACATCATTGATCGGTGCGCCGCTGATCGTCGCCGTGTTTGCCAGACATGTTGATCGAAGCTGCCTGCGTGATACC
>RFGN01000761.1 GCA_003696645.1 Gammaproteobacteria bacterium
CTGGTGGCGATGGGGGCTTGACTGGATCAACGGACGGTTAGTGAAACTCGTTGCTGCGATGGGCAGCTTGGAGTCGCCGAATAGTTCCCGGCATGTCAGGTAGAAGGGCATGTTGGGTACCCACTAACGCTGTCAGTAATCCATGTTCATCTTATTCAACTGCGGAGCCCAAGGCTATGAGTAATACCCGGACGACAGTATAGAGGAAGAAAACAAGTAATTATACCACATGGATCTTGCAGGATCTGGTGATAGACATCAGCCTGCAAACTCTCACATCGGTACATTTTCATCATATCGGTCCCCCTAAGGGGAGGCAATCGTTACGCTTCGGATTTCCGGTGTGGCCGACTTCGAGCCAGTGTCTTGTATGACGGTGCAACATTGGCAGCTCTACACATACTTCATTCATCAGTTTTATCCGAGAGGGGTAGAGGGTAGGGATTAGCAAATAAAACGGACATGTGCCACACAGGCAATGGATTCGTGGTGGGGCGTGTCTACTTGGTATTACATCGTATCTTATTGCAGCAATGTCACTGTGATGTTGCTGCATTGATTGAGATTGAAAGTGTGACAGCTCTAAGGGGTGTCATCCATGCCGGTTAGCATGAACACCCGTATGGTTCACTTACGGATTTCAGAAGATATGCCATATGGTTTGCAATAAACGTCATTTCTTAAGCTGTAATTCGGCTTAGAATTGTAAAATATGCAATGATTGCAGTCAGTCCATGCTGGCGGGCCGATTGCATGCACACGTGTAATGTGTTTTCTGCCCATGATGCAATATGTTGAACACTGCACACCAGACACGAATTCAGAAGGTGGAGCGTCGAGCGCTGACCGTCCTTGCCCAACGACTATTCACTTCGAGTGGTATGAGCTCGATGAAAGCCGATTGGGAAAAGGAGGCTCAAGTACGGTGGCTACTTCATAATCTGAATAATCTGGGTGTCTGACATGAAAGCAACACGCCAGCATCACGATATGACGGTTACATCAAACAGGTTTCAGAGAGATTGCACATGAGGATGCCATATCATTTCATTATTTTGATCACTGCTTTATGTATGTTGTTGTGCCCGGCACTAGCCCATGCAGAAGTGTCTCGCCCCAACATTCTTCTTATCTTTGTAGACGATCTCGGCTACGCGGACGTTGGTTTCAATGGTTCTCCGGATATCGTTACCCCCGAGCTGGATCAATTGGCATCGGGCGGCGTGGTGTTTTCTTCGGCGTATGTAGTGCACCCATTCTGTGGCCCGAGTCGGATGGGCCTGTTTTCCGGTCGGTACCCTCATGAGTTCGGTGCGCCATTCAACCTCCCTGAAACCAAGGATGGTCCATCTGAACTGGGGATCCCAGAGAGTGAGACACTGGTCAGCACCGTCCTGCAGCGTGCCGGCTACTTCACCGGCGCGATCGGGAAATGGCACATGGGGGTCAAGCCGCAGTATCACCCCAACAACCGAGGTTTTGAGGACTTCTATGGGTTCCTCGGGGGTGGTCACTGCTATTTTCCTTCGCAGTATCTGCCCAAGTACGAAGCTCAGGTCAAAGCAGGAAACACAAGGATATGGGACTACCTCAAGCCTATGGAACACAATGGGCGGGAAATACGTGAAACCGAGTATCTGACCGATGCCTTTTCTCGCGAAGCCTGTCGGTTTATACGGCAGGCTTCGGGCGACGATCGGCCGTTTTTCCTGTATCTCGCCTATAACGCGCCTCACACACCCCTCGAGGCGAAAGAAGAAGACATGGCCATGTTCCCC
>RFGN01000762.1 GCA_003696645.1 Gammaproteobacteria bacterium
CGAAGGCGCCGTGCTCGCGGGTGACGGTGTCGATGGCCCCCTGGTCGAGGTAGCGGCGCTTGTCGCCGAGGCTGCGCTTCATGGGCTTCCAGCGCTCGCGGGCGTCGATGAGCTGGATCTTGCCCTTGCGGGCCTCGCTCTTGCGGTTGCTGACCACCCAGATGAAGGTGCCGATGCCGGTGTTGTAGAACATCTGTTCGGGCAGGGCGACAATGGCCTCGAGCCAGTCGTGTTCGATGATCCAGCGGCGGATCTCGCTCTCCCCACTGCCGGCGCCGCCGGTGAACAGAGGCGAGCCGTTGAAGACGATGGCGATGCGCGAGCCGGGCTTGTCCTTGTTGCCCTTCTCCCAAGGCTGCATCTTGCTGATCATGTGGATGAGGAACAGCAGCGCGCCGTCGTTGACGCGGGGCAGCTTGCCGCTGTAGCCCCGGAAGTTGGGCCAGCGGTCGATGGTTTTCTTCTCCGCCTTCCAGTCCACGCCGAAGGGTGGGTTGGCCAGCAGGTAGTCGAAGCGCATGTCGGGGAACTGGTCGTCGGTGAGGGTGTTGCCGTATTCGATGCGGCTGTCCTGGTAGCCCTTGATGAGCAGGTCGGAGGCGGCGACGGCGTAGGAGCGTGGATTGTAATCCTGTCCATAGACCTTAACGGTTGCGCCCTCGTTATGCGCCCGAATCCAGTTGGAGGCCTCCGCCAGCATGCCGCCCGTACCGCAGGCCGGATCGCATACGGTGACGATAATGCCCTCCTTCGTCAGCACATGGTTATCCGGCTCCAGCAGCAGGTTGACCATCAGGCGAATCACCTCGCGCGGCGTGAAGTGATCACCGGCCGTCTCGTTCGCGGCCTCGTTGAAGCGGCGGATCAGATCCTCAAACACCAGTCCCATGGTGATGTTGTCCACACGCCGGGGATGCAGGTCGATTTCAGCAAACTGCGACACCACCTGATAAAGCCGGTTGGCCTCTTCAAGCTTTTCGATTTCCTTTTCAAAATCAAAGCGGTCGAATATCAGGCGAACGTTCGCGGAAAAGCCGGCAATAAAGTCGACCAGGTGTCGGCCGATGTTGTCCGGGTCTCCCTTGAGCTTCTGAAAGTCCAGCTGACTGTGATTATGGAAGCCACGAGGATTCCCGTTCTCGTCCTTGGCGCGATTGTTCAGCACCTTGTCGATTAGCTGGTCATCTTTGCCCTGAAGTTTTTCGTATTCGGCGAGGACAGCCTTTTTGGAATGCTGAAGCACGCAATCAAAGCGGCGCAGCACAGTGAGTGGCAACATGACGCGCTCATACTGCGGCGGGCGATAAGGACCGCGAAGCAGGTCAGCGACCGACCAGATAAAATTAGCCAGATGCTGAAAATTAGCGGATGCGTTCATAACCTCTCCTACCCGATGCAACTATATCGCTGATTCCCAACCATACAATTTCAAAAAGCTCCAAACCTGGACAAACGCCTTCAGACCCCATCCAGGCATAAGACGGATCCTCCATGACCCACATGATGTTTGCTGAATGCACCCCGCATGCGATCACGTGCCTGTTTCTCGGGGCTTGATAGGCGACGCGCAAGTCCCTGCCTCCTTCACACCTCTTGCAAAAGAGATAGTCAAAAGCAACTCAAATGCGAGAGTCTCCCCCTGCGAGGAAAAGATAAGGCAGGGAAAACAGAAAACAAACTAATATCGCAGCTTTTAAGTAGCTGTTTTATATGAGCTTTTCGAGACAGAAAAACACCCATATTTTATTCTGAACGACTGGGCGAACGACTGGGCGAACGACTGGAAAAAATAGCCAATCCGCGCTTGCGTATGGCCTGTCTGCATGGTAATTTGGAAACGAGATAGGACAGTTGATCGAATCAAGCTGCTACCCATCTCGGGAGCCGGACCCGCCGGAAAGAACCAAACCAAATATTCATCGCTTCTCAAAAACCAATCCACTTTAAACCGTGCACCTGATGTGTCGGAACACCCCGCGTGTATCCACAGGTTCACTCTCTATGGAGGATCCGATGAAACTTACCGTTTCCAATACCCCGATTCGATCCTGGGCAGAAAATTTCGTAAAGTTTCCGATGAAAGATCGGTACCCAGACATTCTACGGTTTGCCGAGCATCGATTAACATATCCGCAACTTCATGAGCCCGTGCTTTTTAAGCCCCGGATCAGCGATTCCTATTATCATCCCACGCTGGCGAGGATTATCACGCCTTTCCTCGAGCAATATGCCTTGCCCCAGCCCATGCCTATCTATGGGCTATTTGGCAAGATCGATCTCGATCAGGATTTCCAGGCCACGGTCATCATCCCACAGCTAGAAGAAATGCATTACAAGTCGGAGCCCATTCTCTTCAACGGCAAGGTCTGCGGCCGGGGCGTTTTCCCCATCGACAAGGTCAGCCTTCCTTTGCGTCATCTATGGGACCGATTGAATGACACCCTCATATCCATTGATGAAACCGGAAGCAATTACCCCGGCAGGAGATATGGGTAATGAGCCTTGCCAGGTGATCCAAGGACCAACCCGCATTAAGCCAGCCTAGATTTAATAACATGGAGGAAGCATATGCCCCTGTATGATGTGAGTAAAAGCCAGTACACGGATGTTCCAGTGCAGATACACCCGCACTTCGGCAAATGGAACGTCTACGTGCCCAAGGATGAGAGGGAGTTTCGAGAGATGGCTATGGCAGCTCTCAAACAGTTCGAAAAAAAGAAGCTTGCCATGCGCATTGCGTCGGTCAATGCATATCTGAAACGCCTAGAGATAGCCCATGAGGTCGACGTTCACACCAGTGAACAGGAGTGGGTGGATATCTATTGGACGCTGTATCGAAATCATTGCATTTGCATCGGCTACAATGTCGCAACCCCCGAGATCAAGCGCATGTACGGCCTGCCCCGAAGCCCCCGACGACAATCATCGCACTTGTCGGATTGAGATAACCTGTGCCCCATCCCGTAGCGCATCGAGATAATCGGCCCATTGCTGCATCATCTTGCGCCGTTCGGGCAAATGCCGGGCATGATTGTAGGCCCCCTTGATGGCATTGCCTTCCTTATGGGCCAATTGGCGTTCGATCACATCGGTATTCCAGCCCTGTTCGTGCAAAATGGTCGATGCCATGGCCCGAAAACCATGGGCGCAGATCTCATCTTTGCCATAGCCAAGGCGCCGCAGCGAAACGTTGATTGTATTTTCACTCATTGGACGATGAACACTTCGAGCCGAGGGAAAAACATAGCGCCCGCCTCCGGAAACCGGCTCAACCTCTTTGAGAATCTCGATCACCTGTTTTGCCAGCGGTACGACATGCATGAGTCGCATTTTCATCTTGTGAGCCGGAATTCGCCATTCCGCATTCTCAAAGTCTATTTCCTCCCATTCGGCCCGGCGCAACTCCCCTGGCCGGGTAAAAACGTAGGGGGTCATACGAAGCGCACACTTCACGACAAGCGTTCCCTCAAAGCCATCTATGGCGCGCAACAGCTCGCCGATCTTCTTTGGATCGGTAATGGTTGCTCTGTGTTTGTTTACAACCGGAGCCAGTGCGCCTTTCAGATCGCGCGTCGGATCACTCTTGATATGTCCGGTGGCAACTGCATAGCGAAACACCTGGCTGCAAAGCATCTTCAATCGGTTCGCCGTTTCGATCTTTCCATAGGACTCAACTCGCCGAAGAACAGCCAGCACATCGGGGGCTTCAATCTCGGTGATCGGAACATTCGCAAGCCAGGGTAGCACATGCTTCTCCAGCCGGCTCTCAACATCCCGCGCATATGAGACACTCCACTTGTTTCGGTTTCTCTCGATCATTTCGCGCGCGATACCGCCAAAGGTAGCCGTACGAGCCTGGGCCGCCGCCCTCCTTCTCTCCTTCTGTTTATGAAGCGATGGATCGATGTTCCGCTCCAGAAGTTTCTTAGCAGTCTCCCTTGCTTTCCTGGCTTCCTTAAGGCTGACACGAGGATAGACGCCAATCGCCAGGGTTTTCTGCTTACCGGCAAAGCGATAGTTCAAGCGCCAGTACTTCCCAGTCGGCGTAACCTGAAGATACAACCCTCCGCCATCGGAAAGCCGCATTTGTTTCTTGCCTTCCGGCAGCTTGACGGTCTTTACCCGTATATCCGTGAGAGGCATCAGCACCCCCAAAGTGTTGGTATTTTTTCGCCAAGGACAGTGGATAGTATGCCAGATACCAACAGAAATACCATCAATTTGTTGGTATCTGGTGAAACATTCTGAAAAATTGTGAAACGAATTGAGAAGAAAAAAGCCCGCAAGCACAACGCTTACGGGCTTTTTTGTCAGTCCCAACGGACTCTCATTGGTGCCGAAGACTGGAGTCGAACCAGCACGGGCGAAGCCCACCACCCCCTCAAGATGGCGTGTCTACCAATTCCACCACTTCGGCGTGAGGCTCGGC
>RFGN01000763.1 GCA_003696645.1 Gammaproteobacteria bacterium
ATATTTTGACCGTTCGCCGGGTGAAATGGATAGAGGACAGCAAGTTCACCGGGAAAGATAATGCCGCGTGGTATCGTTTCTACGTGGAAAAAGATGCTCCTACAAGGTTTCATGTGAGGTGAGCGTAACTGGCCAGTGATTAGCTGGATTACATACTAAAAGGTTTCGCTTTCATCTTGACCTTGAGTAGGCGTTGTGCTATATACCGATCATATCGTTAACTTAGATGAGCACAACGGAGGCGCGCATGGCCTGGTATCTGTATGATCAAAATATGTCCGGCGGGTATTATTTTGAGCCCGCATTTGCCGTCCTCGTTGAAGCGGACAATCCAGAAGAGGCCAATCGGCGTGCTGAGACCGTTGGAATCTATTTCAACGGTGTTGAAGAAGGTGAAGACTGCGAATGTTGTGGAGATCGTTGGATCGAACAATCGCGTCCCCTTGTTGATTCCAAAGTAGCGAAGTTCATTTCGAGCCTGAAAAAGATTTCAGAGGAAGACGACTATAGGATTGAAAAGACCGTCTCTGTTCTCGATAAGAGCGGGGATTTTACGCTGTATGAGGCCGAAGATCCATATGAAGTCTTTGCCCTGTATCCGTAACGGAGAAGGTCATGAAAATCTTTCTCGACGACCTGCGAGTTCCTTATGATAAGGATTTCGTTGTGGCTCGGACAGATCATGCATTCAAAAGGATCATCTTGGATCTTTCGGATGTAGGTGGTAGCGTGTCCATGATCTCGTTTGACCACGATCTTGGAGAGCATTCCATGAACGGCTATGAGCTGGCTCACTGGTTGATTGCTATTGATATGGATCATGGAGTCCTGTCTGACGATTTCCAGTTCATCGTCCATAGCGCCAATCCTGTCGGTCGAGAGAACATCGAGCGTCTGTTGACTAACTATCTTCGTCACAAGAAGGAGACCTAGTATGGCGCGTAGAGACGCCATTTTTGCCAAGGCGGCCGAATATATTGCCACGAGGGATTGGCCTCACAATCTCTCCCGGCATTGTGCCATCGTTACTTAT
This sequence comes from Gammaproteobacteria bacterium, assembly GCA_003696645.1. Taxonomy (GTDB): domain Bacteria; phylum Pseudomonadota; class Gammaproteobacteria; order J025; family J025; genus J025. The sequence goes on from RFGN01000763.1 coordinate 1,034, forward strand.
AGGGGGAAGATCATCGCCGTGGGATTCAACGATTTGAAAACCCACACCATGATGCTTCGGTATCGTCGTCGCCCGGCAGGTATCTATCTTCATGCGGAGATCGCAGCTATCTCGAAGGCCATTGCGTATTTCCGTGGGAA
>RFGN01000764.1 GCA_003696645.1 Gammaproteobacteria bacterium
CTCTACATGCATCGCAACCAGCAGTACTCCATCATCGCCCTGACCGACGCGGCCGGTACGATCGTCGAGCGGTACACCTACACCGCCTACGGCGCCCCCACCTTCCTCGACGCCTCTGCCTCCCCCCTCACGCCTCCGGCCTCCAGCCTCGACAACCGCATCACCTACACTGGCCGCGAGTGGGACAGCACTCTTCACCTCCACCACTTCCGCGCCCGCATGCTGGATCCCCAGTTAGGCCGGTTCTGCGGGAGAAATCCGATTGGGTATGTAGGAGGACTCGCCAATTTATTTCTCTACTGTGCTGAGGATCCAATAAACTATGTAGACCCGCTGGGGTTACGCAGAATCCCTCGGCTGCCTCCGATTCTGGATTGTGATGACCTGAGGTGGCAAGATCCAGATTATCTCAGAGGTCTTGTAGATAAGTATCGCCACAATGTGAATCATCGACGAAGGCCACTCGCAAAGTGTCTTGATCCACGTATCCCTGAACCACGCAGATCGGACTTTTGCAAGAAGGCTGGAGACTACGAGTCAGAACGACTGAACGTATGCAATTAAATGAGGCGTGTCTTACAGTGTTTAGAGCTTGCATGTGGTCCCTGGTCACAGCCAATAGATTCGCTATTAAGGCAAATTGCAGACTACGTGGATTTTCATTGTGTACGCCCATTCCATATACCTAGAACGTCACCATTTCCTAATCCTCGGATCGGTCCTTCAGGGGACCAGATCCCCGTTATCCCGCCCGTAATTGAACGCGTAAATTCTACTGTGCCGGCCCGGCCGTCGCCTGGTGGTCGACTCTTTCCTGGTTTAAACGGCTTAAGGGTGTGGCCGTGGATATTGATTCAACCACGACACCTTATTCCTGACAACGATCCCCGAGCTGGGAATGCATAGATGCAACCATTTAACCAACGATCAAGCATGAAACGTAGCCTCTCAATATCGCTTGATCTCATAGAAGAAATTGAACCGGGACGCGGACAAGATCACCTCGCGACCGTGACAGCTCTTGCGTGTCTAATCGGATCTGAGTTCGACGAACCGGTGTGGATGTCCCCTGTGTTTGAATTGTACGACAACATAAGAGAAGTTCTGTGGTCATATCTGGCAGACGCCCAACAACGAGATCGTACCAGGACACATATTGAGAAAATGCTAAGGAGTACTGTACTCGGTGACGAGGTACGACGCGCAATCGAGAGGATAGTTTTCGAACGTTCAGTTTTTGAGTATTCGAGGCCGAAGCCACATCCAGCTACCGAATACGTATTACGTTGGCTCTGGGGTCTTCCGGCAGATCTCGTATACGTCCGTGATGATGTATACGAGTTGAGCCCTGAGTTCAGAAAGGAACACCAACGACAGTTTGCAGGCTTGACGGAACGTTAGGGAACTGAATCAATAGTTGCGCACGGGTGGAGTGCGGGTGGAACGGGTGAGACGGGCGGCGATCGTAAGAAGCTTAGAAGGGGTTTTGAGGCGCTGGGTGGCAACGGGAGTCGCGATGAGAAGGTTGCCATGCGGCGGTTTGAGGCAGCGAATCGCCGGAATGGGTGTCGATTTGTTCCTTTCGGGCTGGTTTTTTCGAGGTCGCCGCACGAAGGCAGCGTAGGCGGCCGGTGGGCCGCTTGTTTGGGAATGGTGTTGTTATTGCACCGTGCACCGCCGAAGCCGGTGGCATCCGGGTTGTCCTAACGCAGTCAGTGGC
>RFGN01000765.1 GCA_003696645.1 Gammaproteobacteria bacterium
GTGATGTGTGGCTACCGGGTTCGTGAAATTCCGACACGTGCAGATGGGGACCTGGATATCGAGGCCCTTCGGCAGGCCGCCGGTCCCCAGACAGCCGGAATCATGCTGACAAACCCTTCAACACTGGGATTGTTTGAACGTCAGATCGAAGAGATCGCAAGGATCATACATGATGTAGGGGGGCTATTGTATTACGATGGAGCCAACCTGAATGCCATCCTTGGCAAGACCCGACCCGGTGACATGGGGTTTGACGTCGTCCATATCAATTTGCACAAGACCTTTTCTACCCCTCATGGTGGTGGTGGGCCGGGTGCCGGACCCGTGGGCGTTAGCGAGCGCCTGGCTCCCTATTTGCCCGTGCCAAGAGTTGCAAGAGAGAGTTCAGGATATGTTTGGATTGATTCCGAGGAGAGTCCAAAGTCCATCGGCCGTCTTTCAGCCTATATGGGCAATGCAGGGGTATTGCTTCGAGCCTATGTCTACATGAGACTCCTGGGACGTCAGGGAATGAAACGGGTCTCGGAATTCTCCACGCTGAATGCCAACTACTTGATGGTTCGACTCAAGGAGTCCGGGTTTGATGTCACTTTTCCGCAGCGGCGCGCTACCCATGAGTTTATCATTTCGTTTCGACATGAGGCCAAAACCCATGAAGTCAAAGCGATGGATGTAGCCAAACGTTTGCTGGACTATCAGGTCCATGCGCCGACCACCTACTTTCCATTACTGGTTCCGGAATGTTTTCTGATTGAACCGACAGAAACTGAATCAAAGGGTGTGCTGGACGAATTTGTCCGTATTCTTGAAACGATACGAGACGAGATTATCAACGATGCAGAAAGGGTCAAATCTGCCCCGCATACCCTTCCTGTCAAACGTCTGGACGATGTTCGGGCAGTCAAGCAACTGAATATCAGCTGGACAGCAAAATAAGGAGGACAACATGACAGCATTGATCAGTGGCTCCATGGCCTATGACACCATCATGGTATTTCATGATCGTTTCAGGAACCATATCCTGCCAGACAAGGTTCATATGTTGAACGTGGCGTTCCTGGTCCCCGATCTGCGTCGGGAATTTGGAGGTTGCGCTGGAAACATTGCCTACAATCTCAAGCTGCTTGGTGGGCAGGGCAAGATCATGGCGACAGTTGGTGATGACATCGGCCCTTATGCAGAGTGGATGCAACAGCAGGGCATTGACCAAACCCATATTCGCAAGGTGACTGGTGCCTATACGGCACAGGCCTACATTACCACTGACATGGATGACAACCAGATCACGGCCTTTCATCCGGGAGCGATGAATGAATCTCATCTCAATCGTGTATCCGAGGCTGAAGATATCTCCATTGGTATTGTTGCTCCGGCTGGAAAGCAGGGCATGCTGGATCATGCTCAGCAGTTCGCCGATTGTGGGATCCCGTTTATCTTCGATCCAGGTCAGGGACTGCCCATGTTTGATGCCAAGGAACTCTCCAACTTCATCAATCTGGCAACATGGGTAGCCGTGAATGACTATGAATCACAGCTGCTACAGGAAAAAACAGGCCAATCATTGCAACAACTGGCCGCCAATGTCGAGGCCCTGGTAGTGACTCGTGGCGGGCAGGGGTCACAGATCTATACGGATGGACAATGTATCGAAATTCCCACTGCCACCCCGGAATCAATCAATGATCCAACCGGTTGTGGCGATGCCTATCGTGCAGGCTTGCTGTATGGTTTGATGAATAACCATGACTGGGAGACCACAGGACGCATTGCCTCGCTGATGGGTGCGATCAAGATTGAATCGCATGGTACCCAGAATCATCATTTTGATCGTAGCGAATTCGAGCAGCGGTTTCAGGATGCCTTTGGGCGAAACATTTGAGCCCTCTTGCCGTTGTCATACTGGCAAGGTACCTGGATATTGATCGGGATTGAGGATGTGATTGGCAAGAAAGGGCCCGTTTATACAGACCCTTTCTTGTACAAGTTGTCCGTGAAAGGTCAGCTGATCAAAGCAGCGATTGTACCTGATCACTTTTCAGGGTAGCTTCCCATACTGAGGAAAGCGCTTCACCTAGGAGTTCACCCTTGTTCTTTTCCGTAGGCTTCCAGGCATAGTCCTTGGAGGTCGATACGGTATATTTCTGACGACTGGTCGCACCATTCACTTTCAGGGTAAAGGTGATCTTGATCTCTGCAGTACTCTTGATCTTGGCCTTGTTCACCTTGTAGGTAATGCTATCCAGCTCTATGACAAAACCACTCTGGTCAGAAGAATAAGGGCGTACTCTATAATTTGCGTGTGAAAGATCAGAACGAATGAATGCTGCAAGAAAGGCTGCCACATCCTCATTGGGGATAATCTCCTTTTCATCCAGCGATTTCCCAATCATGTTTGACTGGCGTTTGTCTTCTACCCAGAACCCGATTTCCTTGTTACCTACTTCTGCAATCTGGATAACAGGAAGAGTGAGTGAGATAAATTCCTTGTTATCTGCAAGCAGTTGCTGTGAGATCAGAATGGACACAAGCAGGA
>RFGN01000125.1 GCA_003696645.1 Gammaproteobacteria bacterium
CCAAAGAACAACACAGAGCCCTCTCTCTACTAAGGCAACAGACCCCCATATCTGGGGGCAGATACCTATGGAACATACTTCGTCCTAGGGCTGGACGAAGGCAGCCAACAGCCAGACTAAAAGCCCTGTCTGTCGGAGATGAGATAGTCCTACAGTTCGTAACTCCGTCTCCGGCCGTACCTGCAACGCAGAACATCCTACTCGGCCCATACGGCGAGACTAGGGCAATGTCTACTCTGAACCTGGATAGGAGCCTCTACATGGGGAGAGGCCTCGGTCAGGTTCACTTCTTGGCGCCCACCTCCATACTGACAGACTCCAAGGCCGCCGCAGAACTCCTCCTAAGGCACAGAATCTCCCTGGCTGGAAGAACCGGACTCATCGACGAGATGGTCTCGTTCTTCAACAAGCAAGGAACCAAGGTATTCGAGGTAGCACAGTTCTCTTATCCGGGTATGGGGCCAGACTCTCCTGTCGCCTCTCTGGTCATACCCACTGGCGTAGATCCAAGGACTGTATTCCAGTTCATGGACAAGTGGCAGCGCCACATAAGAGACAAACTGACTCACCTGAGCTCGGCTCTGCAGCAGACCGGGCAAGTAGCACACAAGATAAAAGCCTATAAGGCTTTTCTGCACGGCTACTACGGAATACCTCTAGAGCAGCAGGAAGCTCAGAACCTACTAGAAGTAGCTCCTCCAGGAGCTGTAAAGTCGGCCACGGTATTCTATACCGATATGTCCCTCAGAACCACGTCATCCATAGACGTGGCTTCCAGCCTTCTCAAGGGGGTAGCAGTATCAGCTCTGAAGCTGAGAACCATGGCATTCGAGCCAGGCAACCCCCTTGTAAAGGTTGCCTCTCAACTCCTAGAGGAGCAAACAGGATTCGCCCTAAAGGGGAGCAGGATACTCCCTCCCCCATATCTGCGCAGATTCGCAGAGACCCTAACCGGCCGCATAGACAAGAACGCGCCAATACTAAAGCCGATAGGCCTTGGCCAGTTCGAGCTACAGAACACAGTAGCCGGCCTACAGGCCGGAACTATATTCCACGCCCCTCAAACGACTATACGAGAGGCGGCAGGGGTGCCCATAGAAGACCTAAAGGGCACTCTCTTCGATCCTAGGCTCCTAAGGTCCGGGGCTGTAGTAGAGCTTCCTGAGGCTATAGAGATAGGAACGTCTAGGAAGGCCATAAGGACCAAATATGCCCCTCTGCCACACCAGAAGCTCCTAGATCTGGTAGGAGACCGAATAAAGTATAGGTCAGACAGCAGAGCTGGGGTCCTTGCTAGGGCTCTGGCTGCTCTCTCGAGAGAGGGTAAACTAGATACTCCAGTAGCCGTCCCTGGAGAGAAGAAACTAACCTCCGTCAGCGATCATCTTGCCTTCGCCTATCAGCAGATACTGAAAGGTGGAGGACTGGGTGGGTATATCCGCGAGGGCGCCAAAGTAAGGCTCCCAGGATTCTCCGCTCGTATCAGCCAGCTACCTAAGCGGATGCTTCCGCCAGGAAGCAACCCCTTCGTTTCCTACCTCACAGAAGCTGGGTTCGAGGAGTTCCTGTCCAAGAAATACGGCGCCAGGTCCAAGAAGGCAGAAGCCCTCAGGGCTAGGATGAAGCAGCAGGGCTATCTGTATACCTTCTTGAGTGCCAACCCTGCCCAGACCAGCACTCACGCCATACTTACCCGGACAGAGATACTGAGGGACGTACATAGGGGTAATGCTCGACGTGGAGCAGTCGAGCTGATCATGGATCCCTACACATATTCCCTTGTAGACCGAGATCTCGACCAGGATACCATAGACGTAATTCTGGCAGAGGAGTTCTCTGAGTCTTCTGTAAGGAAAGCAGGGTATCCCACCAAAGGAGCATATCAGGATGCCCTCACAGAGTTCTACATGGAGCAGCAGGAGAAGCTCAGGAAGGACTACGAGGAGAGATGGCTGAAGGGTGCCGCCAAGGGAGGACAAGAGGAAGCATCCACCTTCGTAAGAGAGATAGAGAGAGCTATTCTCGAGGGCCAGCCACCCCCAGAGCTTACTGGGGAGCTAATTGAGTCCAGCCTCGGTCCAAAGATAGCCGCCTCAGTCCCCTTCACCGTCATGAGGGCGGCCAAGAGTCTCCTACTGGACACTATCCATGCCACCTCTAAGGAAGAGCTGTTCCAAGCCCTAACTGAAGCTGGAGCCGATGTAAGCGGCCTCACAGATGAGGTTCTGTCTGCTCTACGGGCCGTAGACGATGAGTCGGCTGCAGCAGCTCAGGAACTACTAAGAACCTATCACCAGTCCGGCATCGCCAAGAGTGGTAAGGCTCTGCCGGCCATGAACGAGCTCACCAGCTCTATAGTTGCGCTCCTTGGACAAAGCGGACAGGCTCAGAAGATGTCCCTGGAGAGCATGGTCAACGAGACCACCAGGATATTCACCGAGTTCTTCAAATCTGCTGAGGATCTCGGTCTGGATGTCAAGTATGGCAAGGCGGCTGCCATACTTGACAAGTCAGACGCGGTATCCGCTGGGAAGCTCATGGGCAAGGTGTTTGGGACTACTTTCTTCGCCCTAAATCGCGCCTTCCCAGGAAAATACAATACATTCGTAACCTACCTAGAGAAGCTAGGATCTACTCCAGAGAAGGCAGTGCAGGCTATACTGGGGTCTTCCGATGCCGCAAGCGCATTTGTAGATGTAGAGGCGCATGAGGCGCTGGATGATCTTAGAGCTGATCTGTCAGATGTCCAGCCTCCTCCTCCTGCCAAGAGCGTAATAGATGACGCGACAGATAGAGCTAAGCGCATACTCGACAAACATTCCAGGGCCATAAAGATTGGTGCCATAGCTCTTGGCGCTTACGCAGGAATAAATCTACTTCTAGGGTCGGACGAGGAAGAGGAGCTTACACCGCCGCCTCTACAGCCATATGGCGGCTCCCCTCTACCTCCCTCACCAGACCTATCCAGACCCACAGACACCGGCCCCTCTAATATACCTGTACTACCTAGAAGATTGGCCAGGATATCTCCGGAGCACCCGGCGCCCCTTCCCGCACATACCGCAAGACACTCTTTCGGTGATATAAACCCAGGATATTTCTCAACTTCTGTCACTAACACCATAAAAGATGAGAGGAATCCCCTATCTAAGGTGTTGATAGCAAATAGGATGAGACAAATAGAGTCTTCAGACTTCGTTAGGGATTAATGGCCAGAATAGACGATTACTGGGGCAAGAAGGCCCAAACCATAGAAAACCTGGTAGGGCAGGCCGACAGCACTGCCAAGCAGAATGCTTCTGCCGCCATACGCAGAGGCCACGCTGGCAGGGCATTGATGCGCAGCACTATATCTGGAGAGAAATCAGAAGTTCCTCCAGGATTCCTTGTGGACCAGGGGGATACCGATTCGTCTCTCATAATCGGCCCTCTCAGGTATGCTCACTCAGTACAGGACATCTCCCTATCCGAAGAGAAAGCTGTATTCGCCCCACCCCTGGTAAGGAGTGACAGACCACTACTGATAGACAGTGGAGTTGGACTTCAGAGGGCCTCAGTGTCCCTACTGTTCACAGGCCTGGAAGAGATAAACAGGGACCTTCGTGCGCTCATAGCTCTATTCAAGTCTGCACCCATAACAGTATCCAAGAACGAACTCATATCTGCATCATGGGGCCTAAAGCCACCTTCTCTAGTGGAGAAGGCCGAAAGGATAGTCCGAAGCACCAGCGGTGAGGTTCTGAGAAACAAAGAGATAGCCGACATAACAAGGGATCTCTTGCAGAGTGTAAAAGACGGAACCCTGTCTACAAGCTATCTCAAGACGTTCGAGGACAAGCTATCCGCCAACAAAGAGACCAGGTTCATATTCCAATCATTCCAGTCTCTGCTGTCTCTACGACAAGAACTTACATATGTTCCCGTAGCACTGGAGAGGCTCTCCCTACAAACTGTTCCAGACATTCCTGATGCCATAATAGCCACTCTGACTCTAACAAGAGTGGACCTGTCGTCGGTTACCGAGAATGGAGTGCTGAAGTTTCTAAATGAAGACTTCGGCCCCACTCCACACCCACAAAATGCCTACTGGCTCAAGAAGTATCTGCACAGAGAGCTGAAAGGACACCACTCCTTCCTTACTGGAAGAGTTACAGAGGAGGACTTCAGCCGCGCAACCATAAAGTTCTTCCACAAGACACTAAGGGATGTCCGGCCCCTGGACGAAGTCCCCGAGGATATAGTCCTGAACATAGAGACGGATACCTCCAAACTGATAGGACAGTCCTGCACCATAGAGAACAGATATGGATACCAGAGGCTAGTTGGTAAGCCCTATCCCTCCCCACATCACATGGGAGGCTCAGCTAGGGCGCTATCTCTGGACTTCCAGTTCGACACACTAAAGGACGACAAGCTAGAGAGGATACGGTCCTTCATAGAAGCGTCCGACTCCATAATCAGGTCAGAGGCCTACATAGATAGGGCTATGGGCTGGGAGGTAGAAGTTGTAACTACCAAGCTCATGGGGGGCTCTCAGGCTGCGCCCAATGATTCTGAATATGGAGTGTTCGTCCCTCTCTCTATAAATACGAACACCACAAACGTACCGGGACAAAAGAACCTAAGCCTGTCTCTAGCAGAGACCAATACTCAGTGGTCTGAGGTATTCGAGACTATACTGGAGGATGGTGGGACCGATATAACCTCCCTCAGACAGCTATTCTTTGGTATACACAAAGATGGGAAGAACTATGGAATTCTTCCCGGAGAGCGACGGATAAGAGAACAAGGTGTACTAGACAGGATAGCTGCCCAGAAATCCTCCGATCCAGACTATAGAGCCTACTCCATATTCTGGCCGGTAACCCCTTCCGGATCTTTTAGCCTCATACAAGAGGCTATGGGGGCTGTAGTCAACAGGGATACTATCAGAGCAGCCCTGCTCAGCAAGGAATTCGACAAGGACGGAGAGCTTAGGAAGGCGCTCCTAGAAACTCCTCTGTTCTCAGGAGTGACCAAAACAAGAGACGACAGCCCTTTCCTCCTCAAGCTAACCAGCTCTATGGTGAACGATATAGGTCTGGCGACCCCCACCATAGACTCCGACAAGATTGGCCCAGTATCAGAAGTTCTTCTGCGGTACATCGACAGGATGTTCATCCTGCGGGACAGGAGAGAGCGCACCTTCCTGGCCAATTCTATACTAGCCTCTCTAGCAGGAGAGCCTCAAGCTCTGGACGACCTGATAGAGAAGATGGCGTCCGGTACCAGAGTGGAATTCTCCCAAGATTTCCTAGAGGCCATATTCTATGTAGTGACTCGTAGGCCCTCTAAGATACCAGGACTTCCTCACGTCTACGACGTAGTAGGGCTACACTCTGCTTTTGAGACTCTATACCGGGAGTATAGCCTACACAAGGACCTATATCCTGGGCTGAGGGAAGATGCAGATTCTCTCAGGAATCTGAATACTGATTGGCGTCGGACCACCTATCAAGACTTCATATATCTACCGACGTACAAAGAACTATTCGGAGATAAGTGGCCTCTGGCGGCGCCCACGTTCGACGATCTAGGAGTATCCTACAAGGACGACAGGGACATCTATCGTCCTGTCGCCCAATCCCTAGAGGAGAACCAGTCCGCCATTGCCGTTCTACCAGACGACAAGGTTCCTCCCCATATCTTCTTCTACTCCCGCAGACGCAAAGGACATCTCAGAAACAGTCTCAAGAATCTTACGGACAATGACCTAGGATCCATACTTGATTCTATAAACAGACTGTATCTGTCCCTGAACTACACCTCTCCAAGTATCCGGAAGAAGATAAAAGGTCTGGAGCAGCAGACTGCTATGCTCGAGAGAATAGCGTCCTCTCCAGATACTTTGGATGAGATGGCCAAGGGCAACGCCCAAGCTAGAGAGACCATAAAGGCCCTGGAAGACATAATACTCGAGGGCCTAAGGAACGACAGTGCTGATGGGTATGATCTTGCAGCCCTAGAGGATGATCTGGATAGAACTAAGTTCCTCGGAGAGGAAGACAAGACGAAGAAGTCGTTCAGGCTATTCTACGAGAAGTATTTCGCGCCGGACAGGCTGGTAGACATCCCTATCTACATTACGGTGGCGGGCCACGCAGATGGAGAGACCAAAGGCCTCTCTGGCTTCGTAGATGGTAAGACCCAACTGTCTTCTACTTTTGGAGGGGCGCTCATAAGAGTCATGCATGAGCGCCGGTGGGCCATAAAGAAGAGAGTTCCGTTCTCCAGCGAAGAACTAACCCCAGCCCAGGATGAGTTCCTGGTAGCAGAGGGGAATCCGAGGCTGGCCTTTGGGCGCAACCTCAAAAACAACATAAAATACACCCTTAGAGACTCTCTATCTCAGATACCAGACGATTCTGAGAGCCTATCCAGACTGTGGCCCACAGCCAAGGTCTACTTCGTAGATCGTAGGGGCGACGATCTCATATCCCAGGATGTGCTTAGAAGCACGGATGGCATCCTCTCCATAGATGTCGTCCTAGACAAGGAAGACGCAGCTACTGCGGTCATTCGTATTGCTGATCCTATGAGGATCGTTCAGTCCTCCAAGCCGGCGCAAAAACACACCGCCAATCTAAAGGGCAACGACGGGAAGAATCACACCGTAGTCCTAGGCCCCTCCAAGAGAAACCTAGAGGGGCTGATAAAGCAGAAGAACATAACCCAGGGACGGGCTGTAGTCATCAAAATGGGATATGACTCCGTCCCCTCCAACCTAACTACAGTATTCACAGGAAGAATAACAGAAGTCGAGGTAGGAGATGTACTTACTATAGTTTGTCAGGAATGGAAGGCCGAACTGATAAACAGATACGTCAACTTCTATACTTCCAAGAAGAAGAACTGGAGCGCCAAAGACCTGGCTATTCTAGCCATCCAGCAGGCAGATCCAGATGGTTTTGGGGAGAGGTTCACAGAATACCAGCTTCAGTCCCTTCTGAATGCAGGTGAGAGCCTGGATCTGGCCTACCAGATAGACCGGCTCATGGATATCCAGAAGGACACTTCTAACGTCTATGGCCGTGATTCTCTGTTCGCTTGGATCCTGGCCAACGACGGCATATCCAACTTCCTGGATCTAGACGACACCAGATCCTTCCCCGGGCTAGACACCAGGCTGAAGAATATCTGGTATCCGGACACCTCCATAAATATCAGCAACTTCCTGAACTTCAGGCGCCTACTGAAGTATCCGCCGACCACAACCAACGACTACTGGCTGGTGCCCCTACAGCCCTGCTGGAACGTCCTGCAGGAAGCAGCTAGACATACGTGGGGATACATCGTTCAGACTGTCCCCTACGACAACGAATCCACCATCTTCTTCGGACATCCAGATGGGCTGTACTACTACACCAGAGGTGTCAGGAAGAAAGTAGCTCAGTACAGGAAGACGGCCTCCAATGTCAGGAGAAAATCCCTGAACGAGGTAATAGGGCCACTTGTCTCAGACTTCCTTAGGAATGAGTTTCACTCTGTATTCCCGATAACCTCAGAGGATTTCAGGGACAAGATCAGGTATGGCATTCGAACGGATATACCAGGGATAAACTCCACGAACATAGCCGTGGCCAAATACAAGGATCTAAAGAACATCGTAGGCTCAGAGCCTATGTATGTGGTCTATCAAGTCTTGTTTGGCATAGATCCCACTGAGATCAGGACTAGGCTGTCCCCATTCGAGACACTACAACCCATCATACTGTCCAGAAATGGAGATCCTACGGCGGATATACTGTTCGAGGAGCACGTCGCCACCAATCAGACGCCGCTATACAAGCTGAGTCCCTACTATTCAGAGAAGTCTGGTGGAGCCGGAGTAGACGAGATAGTAAGCCTGATTGACAGGATACCTAGTTTCCTGAATTCTGGACCACTTCTGAGCAGCGTAACCGAGCTTAGAGGTCTAATAGAAGACAACCCAGTCCTGAATAGGGTGTCCTCCATAACGAAGACCGCAGCAGACCTACAGTCATACATAAGTAGCGAGCTGGTGTCGGTTTCCACCATAGGTCCCGTTCTGTCTTCTGGTACGGTCAGGCCGACGAAGGATCAGAAGAACAAGATAGCTGCTATGCTGTCTACTCTGAGATCACGGATCCTTCGCAGGACATCTATCCTTCCTCCTGAGCAGAGATTTCCTGACGGACTCCCCATAGTTGGTGATCTAGATCCTTACCTCACCCTTGGTGAGCTTTTGACGGAGCACAGGGATCTGATAAGGTCATTTGTCTACAGGTTCACCAACTACATACAGGCAGGAGCAAAGGAGGCTCTTGAGACCAAGGTAACCTCTGCATTCCAGTCTATAGAAGATACCTCTGTCGCACCTACTCTTCGGACCTTCAGAGTACACCACTACATAGACTCCGACCGTGACATCATATCCAACAAGATAGCTGCCAGCACAGCTCAGATGTGGAACACGGTAGTGATCAACTACCCTGCATCAGATCCTGTAGACACATCTACGGCGGAGGGCGCCTCAACCCTCTATAGGGGAGCAACTGTAAGCAACTCTACTTCGTGGGTATATTGGCCGCCAACTCAGATAAGCAAGGTAATCGGTCTACAGTTCCATCCGGGCATTACCCTATCCAACAAGAAGCTACGTTCGTTCACAGAGCTTAGCTGCTCCTCAGAGCCTCTGGCCGCCAGGCTGGCATGTAACCGTCTTGCTGAGGGCATGAGGAAGATGTATGTGGGCGAGCTGTCTGTAAAGGGCCGCCACATAAAGCCCTATGACAGAATAGTGCTCAGGGACACATACAACGAGATGTCAGGCCCACTAGAAGTAGGCTCGGTAATACACCACTACTCCCCAGACATAGGCTGGGTCACCAACATCTCCCCCTGCACCATCTGCGAAGCCAACCCAGGCGCCTCTGTGGTACAGACAGCCATAAGCGAGGCTATGTTCTCCTCTGTCATGAGGACTGTAGATTGGCTGGTAAACGGTGCCATGGTAGTCTCCTTCCTGGCCAGCCCATTCGCAGGCGCCGCCTTCGCAGCTCTCAGAGGTTCTATGTCCGTAGGCACATCTCTCCTGAAAGGACTGTTCATAAAGGGCGCCCTAAAGGGAGGATTGGGAGGGCTCATAAAGACAATATTCACCAGGACGGCCTCTGTAGCCGGTAAGATATCGGGTAAGGGCGCCATATCCAGCATGATACACAAGTATTCCCTCCCCACCATAACCCTGGCTAACAGGGTGGCGGGATCGTATCTGCTTGGCGCCCTGGCCAACTCCGGCCTCTTCATGGCCAGCAATATTGTAAACACCTCAGCGTGGGTAGATGGGAACAAGGACCCATCAACCCTCCCTGTAATACTCACACCCTTAATGCTGCATGGGACCCCATGGACAGCAGGCTTGGAGGCAGATGAGACTCTGTTCTCCGTTCCCTTCTTCGATACCTACTACTCCTATGCAGATTTCCTTACCTGGCTACATGACTCCGTCCAGAGCCTAGGAGAGAAGGAGATATACCCTAGATGAACCTTAGAGAGAGCCTACGCCATACCGCCGAAATAGACTCTCGACGGGTATCGTCGGGACTGGTATGCATGATGGTCCACGAGAGCAAGAATCCCAGGCGGTCTTCCCTAAATGGCTTACTGAAACTGATTTACGACTACGGAATAGTATCTTACGACGTAATAAGAGTCCATCCCGAAACAGGGTATGACGTAGTCTCCAACATGTCTTTGGTGGTGCCCAAGAGCCTTCTATCTTCCATAGAAGTCACTCTACAGGACATGAGGCGGGCCCTCTCCAACGTAGATGAGGATCTATCTAGCAGACAAGCAGTAGCTGAATTCAAGACCCGTAAGTCCCTTGTCATGGGGGAATACATAGAAGCCATAAAGCAGCACCTAATACTGGTGAGGCTGGACCCAAACGGCCAGTTTGGGGTTCCAGATGCTAGAAAGCATGATGTGTATGTGTTCACCAGGGAGCAGGAGGCCCCCAGAGCAGAAATAATTCCATACGTGGAGTTCAACAACCGACCGGACAACCCAAAATGGCACGACACCCATCAGAGATCCCTGGAAGAGCGCTAAATGCCGTAACCATAGCTGAAGCGGACAGGATAACCGCCCTACACATAGACCGATCCCTGTCCAGCTACGTAGCCCTTCTCAGAGGAGATCCAGAAGAAGATCCAGAATCGTCCATAAAGGTGCCTAGGCCGGCTTCTGAGGCCACTTACCTGGCAGGAGGTGTCCTATCACTAGATAGCGGCAAACTCGTCTTACAGCCCCCTTCTAGGGCCTCTCAGAGGGATTCTCTCTACATAGATAGAGACAAGAAGGCCACCATCCCGGCCAACGACCTGGTCATAGGGCGGGAATCCATAAAAACCCTATCTGGATTGGTGACCAATCCTCTAGG
>RFGN01000766.1 GCA_003696645.1 Gammaproteobacteria bacterium
CCTGGGCGGTGCCTCCAACATCGGCTTTGGTGCGCACGTAATCGTGGACAACTGCACTTTCGACGGCAACGAGTCGCAGAACAGCTCCGGCGGGGCACTTTCATTGCAGAATGACTCCACCACCCTGGTGGTCACCAACACTACTTTCAGCACCAACAAGGCATCCGGCAACGGCGGCGCCATTTTTTCGGGCAGCAACAGCAGTTCCAGCTTTGTCAGCATCGATGCCTGTGAGTTCTGGGCCAATGAGGCCAATTTTGGAGCAGCCGTTCATGTGGCCGAGAACGGAGCTCCGGAGAGCAGTTTCGATGTAAGCAATTCCATCTTTGGTTTCAATTTCGCCATGACCCAGGGTGGGGCGCTGAACATGATTGACGTGGATGCCAACGTCGTCAGTTGCCTTTTTATGAACAATGTGGCGGACGGCACCGGAACCGGTGGTGCCATTTCCAACAATGCCAGTGATTCCAACCACGTGGAGGTTTTGCTAATGAACAACACCCTGGCTGACAACTTCGGCCTGCTGTCCGGTGGTATCGCCAACTGGACCAGCGATGTGGAAGCTTCATCTACAATGACCTTACAGAACAACATCTTCAGACAGGGCGGTGCCCTCAATTACGTCATCGAGGCAGGTACGCCGGTAGCCGTTTCCAACGGCGGAAACATGTCTGACGATGACAGCATGACCGACATCCTAAACCACAGCTCCGACCTCAATGGCATGGAGCCCGATTTCGCAGACCCGGGTGATTTCAACTACCAGCTGGCCAACGACAGCCCCGGCATTGATGCCGGCATTGACGATGGTGCTCCCGAATTCGACCTGCTGGGCAACCCTCGCATTAACGAAGTGGATATGGGCGCTTACGAAAACCAAAACGTGGTGAAGGCCGGTGAAACCCTGCTGGAAAACATGGGTATGCTCAGCCTGTCGCCCAATCCGGCACCGGGCGGCCGTTTTAGCCTGAGCCTGGAAAACAACTGGGTGGGGGAATTGCAGCTCCGCATCTATGACATCACCGGCACCCTCGTTTTGACGAAGGGAATGAACAAAACCGCCGGCAAGCACAGCGAAGCCCTGAGCCTGCCCCTGCGCCCGGGTGTGTACCAGTTGCTGCTCACCAACGGCAAAGAGGCCCTTGTAGAAAGGC
>RFGN01000767.1 GCA_003696645.1 Gammaproteobacteria bacterium
ATAATCGTCTGTAGCAACACCACCGAGGATGCTTCACGGGGTTTTCATTTCATTTTCAATAGCGACGGAAGTACTTTTTCCGAAAATCAGATGAACCCTGCCATGTGGGGCCTGCTGCTACACTGGGCACGCATAGGTGATCAGGTGCGCACCGCCAACCGGTGGAGCACCTTCATCGGTGCTTTTCAAATGTTTGCCGCACAACTGGTGTCGAACCCTCAAGACCCTTTGACATTTCCGCAGAACTCCGAGTTCCTCATCCACTCTCCCCAGCCCCAGTTTTTCCCCTCCAACATCACTCCGCCAATGGGGTGGTTCTCTGATGATTTTGGAGCAGCCAACTCATGTTTCAACAATTTATTCGAGGGAACCCTGACCGAAGGAGAACAACAACTGGTAAGTGGCACCTTGAACCTCAGCGGGTTGAGTGCAGCCGATTTGTGGGACCTGGAGCGCCGCATGTTGCTGAAGCTGATGCAAAACCCCGAGCTGATGCCTCCCGGCAGCGATGCCGAAGCTTTTTACAACGCCCGCCTCGGCACGGTGATGTACCAACTGGCCAGCGTGGAAGAGGACTGGAGTCAGGCAATGCTCCCGGGAGCAGCTGACCAGGCGGCCATTGACAGCATGCAGAATGACATCTTTGGCTTGTTAGATCAGTTGAGGACCATTGATGCCAACACCCCACAACCCGCCGATTTCGAGGCGGCCATTGATTCGCTACAGGTAGGTGCCCGGGCTGCTGTGCTCTCCCAGCTTGGCAGCACCCGCAATTCACTGGATGCTGTGCTTGCAGGGATGTACGCCCAACGGACTGCCGACCTGGCCGCTGTACAAAGCACACTGGATGGAATCAACCCCTCCACCGTGTATGAAACCAACCGCAAACAGCTCTTCCAGATGCTCAGCGACTGGGGAGCCGGCCAGGAACCCGACTCCACTGATCTGGCGTTCGTCAGGAGCCTGGCTGCTCAGTGCCCCTCTGAAGGAGGAGATGCGGTGGAATACGCCTGGAACCTGTTGCCGGTTTGCGAACAAGGGCAGTACCTGTCCGACGATCCATCTGTACCCTGCAACCGCAGCTTTTCGGGTACCGAAATTGAATCTGCCGGCAAGGTGTTGGTACATCCCAACCCCACCACCTCCCTCCTTCAGGTGGACTTTCCCGCAGCCACCACCGGTACCTTGCGGCTGCTCAGCATCTCCGGTGTGGAGCTGCGAAGCTGGCAGGTCAGGGAAAGCCTTCAGGCCA
>RFGN01000126.1 GCA_003696645.1 Gammaproteobacteria bacterium
GATTTGGCGAGTCAGTGCGACCAAGGCATCGATGAAATCTGTCCAATCCTGAGATCATTGGAGGGTGATGAGTGAAAAGTCGATCGAAGGTAAATCGAAGGTAAAGAGGAAGACTACTGCCTGTTGGCGCTATCATTATCGTAAGTTTCTGGTATGGACAGGCTTCGATACTGGCAGGGGAGAAGGCAGTGTTTGGCGAACAGCTGTCCAACCAGGACAGTATAGTCTTCCATGGATATCTGAGAGCCAGACATCCTGTTGTTGATTTCGACTCCTGATACCTATGTGGACAGCGAACCATTACTGCACATGGAAGCTTCGACCACTATCCTGTCTGGCTACGGTTACAGGTCAGAACGATGAATGGGCCATCAGGTAACAGATCGATTATGGATGTCATCATTGGTGCCATGGTGTTTACGGGAATGAAATGGTTGGTTTTACAGAGTTCGATATGTCCTCAACGAAACGAAAGGAGAGTGCATTGAAAAAAACATGATATTGAAGACCGGGATCATCGGTATGGTTATTTCTGCCTTGTGCTGTTTCACGCCATTGTTGACGATGCTGCTTGGCGCGCTGGGACTGGCTTCATGGGTCGGTTACCTTGATATTGTACTGATGCCCGCACTCATCTTTTTTGCTGCCATGACTGTTTATGCCTTCTACAAGAAAAAGGCATGTTGTACTGCTAAAGATGGCGCGGATCAGGCATGAATCACTGCTGCTCTCAAAGAAACCGAACTGGACAGCTGATCTGTCCAGAATGCGGCCATACATATCCCGTTGTAGACCGGAAGACGCTGCTGCATCAGATCACTTTCCCGCAAAACCTGGATCTGGGTGACGAGGATTATGCATTCTGTGCTGGCAAGGATTGTAGTGCAGGCTATTTCTCAGAATCCAGGCAGATTCCAAAAACCAGTCTACGGGCCTTTCAGCCCGGTTGTGACGAGATGCTCTGTTACTGTTTTGATATCTCTGTCTCGACATATCGAACGGCATTGTCGGAGGGAACGGCGAAACTCATCAGGGAATTTGTTATTCAGAATACCAAAAAGGACCTATGTGTCTGTATGACAAGGAATCCTTCTGGCCGTTGCTGTCTGGCTGACTTCAAACGGATGGAGCACGATCATGATCACTGAATCAACCATCACTTGCCCGGTCTGCAACCATAGAAAAAAAGAGACCATGCCTGTCGACGCCTGCCAATGGTTTTATGAATGTGAACAGTGCCATACTCTGCTCAAGCCCAAACAAGGCGATTGCTGCGTGTTTTGCTCTTATGGTGACATTCCCTGTCCTCCTGTCCAGGTTGGCAAGGGATGTTGCGACTGATTCAGTAGTCTGCTCTGCCTGTAGTTGTGTGACAGGTTTGCATCTGTCTTGGCGCAATTTTCTCCAAGTCAGTGGGGACCATTTCATTGTCAGGATATTTCAGAAAACTTATCCAGCAACTCTATCCAATGCATGACCGGGATGTTGTTGTCCTTCCGCAGGTGCAACAGACAGCCGATATTGGCAGTTGCAATTACATCGGGTCGGTTCTCGGTCAATGCTTCAAGTTTCTGTTTCTTCAAGGCATATGAAAGCTCAGGTTGCAGCAAAGAATAGCTGCCAGCTGAACCACAGCACAGATGTTCATCTCGAACTGGGAGAAGCTCGAAACCCATTGTTGTCAACAGCGTTTTCAAGGTCTGTCCCAGTTTTTGACCATGTTGCAGGGTACAGGGTAGATGCAGGGCGATCTTGGGAAATCCATTTTCTTTACTGGTAAATTGAAGTTTTTCAACATGGGGCAGCAGATACTCACTGATGTCAACCACATGTTCGGAGAGAGTGCTGGCCTGTTCCCACAGTGGATCCTGCCTGTCGAGGATCTCGGGATAGTGCTTCAGATGCAGGCCACAGCCACTGGCGGTACTGATAAGCGCCTCGACAGCATGATCCTGCAAAAATGGAAGCCAAGCATGAATGTTCTGTTCAATAAAGGGACGACTGTTCTCGCCAAGGTGATGATCAAGTGCCCCGCAACAACCCTCTCTGTTGACCTCAACAATACCGATTCCCATTTTCTGCAATAGTCGTTTGGCTGCTTCACGGGTTTCAGGGGTCATGGCCGATTGGGCACAGCCCTGAATGAGAATGACCTTTTTCTCAGTGGTTGGTATTGCCTTTGTCCGGTGGTGTTTTGACCTGGGTCTGACCGGCAGGCTCTGTTTGAGTTTTGCAGGCAGCAGGGGCAGAGTTCCGCGCAGGATGGCCATCAACCAACGATAACGTGTGGGGTAAGGGATGATCTGGCGAATCAGCCATTTCTTCAATGGGGCCTGTTTGGGGATGGTTCGATCCTGAGCGAATTGCTGCCGGGTAAAATCCAGCAGACGATGGTATTCCACTCCTGAGGGACAGGTGGTCTCGCAGGCCTGACAGGACAGGCAACGGTCCAGATGGAGGCGCGTTTCCCTGGTTACCCTTTCCCCTTCCAGATACTGTTTCATCAGATAGATTCGGCCCCGTGGACCATCAAGTTCATCTCCCAGCAGTTGGTAGGTGGGGCAGGTGGCATTACAGAATCCACAGTGCACACAGCGCCTCAGAATTTTCTCCATTTCGACACCCTTTTGGGTTTGTCTGTATTTTTTCGACAGG
The DNA here is from genome assembly GCA_003696645.1 of Gammaproteobacteria bacterium. Taxonomy (GTDB): domain Bacteria; phylum Pseudomonadota; class Gammaproteobacteria; order J025; family J025; genus J025. Next base: position 2,656 of record RFGN01000126.1, read on the forward strand.
GAGGTCTGCATAGTCGTTAAAGATTCGGATAGAGTCGATCAGGATTGAGGATGTGATGCGGATCAAAGGCAGCCTTGAGCCGTTTGTTGAGCTGCAACAGCGGCGCCGGCAGGGGCTGATAGATGGTTTCCTCTTCCTGGAGGATATCTATGCGGCCCCTGGGCAGATTTATCGTTTCGGAAGACTGATCGATGGCCGCAGGATACCAGCGCAGGGCACCGCCCCAGTCGATCAGGGCTGGAGCGTTCAGGGACAGGGGGGGAGTATTGCAGGGGATACGAATGCGGCTGAGGGGGCGTGTCCTGAGAAGGGGATGTTGCAGGTCACGGATCGAAGTCCAGAAGGCCGAGGCGTCCTCGACGGGATCACCACCAATTCGTTGTGTCAGGGCAGTGACTGCAGACTCGGGGCCGGAGACACGATAGAACAATCTTGAATCGGTATAGGCCAGGGCAGAGAGGTTTCTGTACTGGCGTTGCAGGACCGTCATGGTTTCAATGGCTTCGGCTTCATTACAGGTCATCCATAGGGTCTTTTCTGTTTGGGGTTTCGGCCATACCCGCAGTGAGACCTGAAGAATAAGCCCCAGGGTACCATGGCTGCCAGCCATCAGGCGCGAGACATCAAATCCCGCCACATTTTTCATGACCCGTCCACCGAAATTGAGGATCTCTCCCCGACCATTGATGATTCGGCAACCGAGGAGGGAATCCCGCACGCCACCGGCGATGAGCCGTCTGGGGCCAGCCATGGAGGTGGCGACCATTCCGCCGATGGTCGAGCCTTCTCCCAGGATTGAAGGTTCAAAGGAGAGCATCTGGTTTTCTTGATCCAAAAGATCCAGGACAGTCTGAAGTTTGGTTCCAGCCTGGACCGTGACAACCAGTTCTCTCGGGTCATAATCGATTACCCGATTCAAGGCTGAGGTCGATAGTGGGATACCTCGGCGTTGACGACCAATGAAGGTCCGGGTCTGTCCACCCTGAATATCTACTGGGGATTTGTCTTGGTAGTGTTCAAGGATGGCGGCCTGAAGGGTCTTTTCGGGCATTTGGCGTTTCGCTCGGACAATTAACAAAAGACGATAACGGCATCATGACGGCATAGCTGTACAATGGCAACACCATATTTTCAATGGAATATAATCAAAAACAGGAATGCCCCGAAACATTTTGAAAAATCACAATTAATTTCTTATGAATCTGCCTGGAATACATGATTGACGATTGGTTGTCGAAATTTTATTGTCAGATGTTGCAACCAAAACCTGATCTATGTCGTCCTTAGGTTAACACCTTCTGTTTGGGTACTGAAAATGATCTTCGATGAGAGAGTAGTTTATGGGTAGTCTTGATTTTGTTTATAAAAACGATTCATATCTATATGAAAATTCACTCATTGATGAAGAAGGGTTGGGGCAGGCCATTACCAGCCATGAACTGCGTTTGCACTATCAACCACGATTTCCGCTGCGTTCCGGCTGCTCGCAGATTCTTGAAGCACTGGTTCGTTGGGATCATCCGAGTCAAGGCTTATTGTTGCCTGATGAATTTATTCCTCTGGCCGAAGAAACCGGCTTGATCCATGATTTGGGACTGTGGGTGGTGAACCAGGCCTGCCGGGATTTCAGGTTATTCAAGAGTGAAACAGATTCCGATATCTCGAGAATCTCGATCAATATGTCCATTCTGCAATGTGAGGATACCCACACAGCGCAACGAGTCATCGATCTGATCCAAAGAAACGGGCTTTCTCCCAGCGATTTTGAGTTTGAACTGACCGAGAGTGCGGCCATTCGGGATGAATCTGCTGTGCTTCGTTGCTGCAAAGCCCTCCAGGAGGCAGGTGCTGAGATCAGCCTGGATGATTTCGGAACTGGACAGGCGTCCATGCTGCATCTCAGTCGGCTGCCGGTGCATGCCATCAAGATCGACCGGGCCTTTATATCACGGGTGGATACCCATTCCCGTGACCGAACCATGGTCCGTCATCTGATTCATCTGTGTCATGACATGGGTATCAAGGTGGTCGCAGAAGGGGTGGAATTGCGCAGTCAGGCACAGATGCTCATGGGGCTGGGTTGTGATGCCCTGCAAGGCTTCTATTTGTGTCGTCCGGTTGAGGCGAAAGCGGCCATGTCCTGGCGGCAACGTTCGGAACGTCTGGCAGTTGCCTGATCCTGTGTAGTCTTGCTGGTCCTAGATTCCGGCCTTGAGGCTGGCCTCGATAAAATCATTCAGATCGCCATCCAGTACGGCCTGGGTGTTTCCAGTTTCCACGCCGGTACGCAGATCCTTGATTCTTGACTGATCCAGCACATAAGAGCGGATCTGGTTTCCCCAGCCGATATCCGATTTGGACTCTTCCATCTGCTGTTTTTCCGATTGTCGCTGTGACAGTTCACGTTCATAGAGTTTGGCGCGGAGCTGGTTCATGGCCATGGCCTTGTTCTGGTGTTGCGAACGTTCATTCTGGCACTGGACAACAATGCCGCTCGGTCGATGGGTGATTCGGACCGCTGAATCGGTCGTATTGACGTGTTGACCACCCGCACCACTGGCGCGATAGGTATCGATCTGCAGGTCGGCAGGGTTGATTTCGATATCAATATTCTCGTCGACCTCTGGATAAACAAACACTGAGGCAAAGGAGGTATGTCGGCGGTTTCCGGAGTCGAACGGAGATTTCCGGACCAATCGATGGACTCCGGTCTCGGTCCTCAACCATCCATAGGCATAGTCACCGGAAAAATGTATCGTTGCACTCTTGATGCCTGCTACCTCTCCAGCAGAATATTCGGTAATCTCGGTCTTGAAACCATTGGATTCCCCCCAACGCAGATACATCCGTAACAGCATGTCGGCCCAGTCCTGGGCCTCGGTACCCCCGGAACCGGCCTGGATGTCCAGATAGGCAGGCTTGCTGTCCATCTCGCCAGAAAACATGCGTTGAAATTCAAGTTTTTCCAGTCGGTTCCTGGCCTCATCCAGTTCTGCCAGAATGGCATCCATGGCCGCCTGGTCGTTTTCTTCGGCAGCCATCTCGATCAGGTCATGATTATCGGCAAGTTGTGCCTCAAGGGATTCGATTTCCTGAATGACCGAAGACAGTCGAGTCCTTTCCTGTCCGAGTGCCTGGGCCTTTTCCTGATCGCTCCAGACATCGGGTTGTTCGAGTTCTTTTTCGACCTCGGTCAGCCGTTCCTTCTTGCTATCGAAGTCAAAGATACCCCCTCAGGGCCTGCAGACGCCCCTGGTATTCCCGGATAAGGTTCAGTGTACTGTTGATGTGTTGTGTATCCATAGTTCTCATGCCTTGTGTATCGCCATGCCCATGCAATCCTCGGCAGCTTCATGAAGGACTTCGCTGAGGGCGGGATGGGCGTGAATCATAGCAGCTAAATCTTCGGCTGTCCCGGAAAATTCCATCAGCGAAACAATCTCCTGAATCAGCAACGATGCCTCTGGCCCAACAATCTGAGCGCCAAGGATTCGTGAGCTGTTTTTTTCGACAAAGAACTTGACCATTCCTGTTGTAGCGCCACCAGCCAGGGCCCGTCCGTTGGTGGCAAAACTGGCCTGACCGATTTGATAGGGGATCTGTTGCTGCTTGATCTGTGGCTCGTTAAGACCCACCCAGGCCATCTCGGGGTGGGTGTAGATCACGGCGGGGATACAGTCATAATCGATCTGATCATATTGTCCGGCAATGAGGGCTGCCACCATTCGTCCTTCGGCTGACCCCTTGTGGGCCAGTTTGGGCCCCCTGACAATATCCCCAATGGCATAGACGTTTTCCAGATTGGTCCGGCACTGATGATCGACTGTGATCTCGCCATTTTCTGCAATGGCGAGACCCACATCCTCTGCAATCAGATTCTCTGTATTGGGTCGGCGTCCGGCTGCAACCAGAAGAAGCTCAGCTGTATGGGTGATCAGTTTGCCATCGGCTGCACGGACATCGAGCTTGACCATGTCTTGATCGATGTTTGCCCCCTCGATCTTGACACCCAGAGTGAGCTGAAAGGTTTCGTTCGTCAGATGGGAGTGGATCTGACGGGAAAGACGGGGATCAAGAAAGGGCAGAAAGTTGCTGAGTCCTTCGAAGACATGAACCTCGGTTCCCAGGCGATTCCAGACACTCCCCAATTCAAGACCAACGGCTCCAGCACCGATGATAGCCAGTCTTTTCGGAATCTGCCTGAGAGACAGGGCATGGGTGGCGTGAAGGATGTGAGTGCCATCGTAGGGTATACCTGGAAGTTCTGCAGGACGAGAGCCAGTGGCAAGAATAATGGACTCGGCCTGGAGGGTCCTTGCCGGGGCATTCTTATCTACAGGCTGGATCTCGACATCATGGGGGCCTACCAGTTTTCCATGGCCCTGCAGCCATTCGATACCATGACGCTTGAATAGCAGCGCAATTCCATTGACCAGTTTGTCAACGATCTGATCCTTTCTCTGCATCATGCTGTCCAGATCGATGGTTGCCTTGTCAATCATGATGCCATGTTCAGACAGGGTTTTCAGTTCAGCGTATCTTTGAGTGGAATCCAGCAGGGCCTTGGAAGGGATACAACCGGCATTCAGACAGACGCCACCGAGAGCGGCAACCTTGCCATTATGCCAGGGGTCGATAACGGCTACCTTTTTTCCATATTGGGCGCAACGTATGGCGGCGACATAGCCAGCCGGTCCAGCACCGAGAATGATGACATCGTAATCCATGATCGCTGTTCCTGATGGTTTATAATTCGAGCCAGAGGATACCCGGGTTTTCAAGGATCTCCTTGATGGTCTTCAGGAATGTGACCGCTTCGCGCCCATCAATGACACGATGATCATAGGTCAGTGCAAGGTACATCATGGGTCGGATAATGACCTGTCCGTTATCGACAATCGGTCGTTCCTGAATGGAATGCATGCCAAGAATGGCACTTTGCGGCGGGTTCAGTATCGGCGTGGACAGCATGGAACCAAATACGCCGCCATTGGTGATGGTGAAGGTTCCACCCTGAAGTTCTTCCAGTTCCAGTTTGTTTTCTCTGGCACGCTTGGCAAAATCGGCGATATTGCTTTCGATGCCGGCCAGGCTCAATGACGAGGCCGAACGCAGAATCGGCACAACCAGCCCTCTTTCGGTCGAAACGGCAATACCGATATCATGAAAGTCATGCTGATAGATATGGTCTTCGTCCGAGGTGGTGTTGATCTGCGGAACTTTTTCCAGGGCAAGACAACAGGCCCTGACAAAAAAGGACATCAACCCCAGCTTGATCCCGTATCTTTCCTGAAAACGGGATTGATATGTTTTGCGCAGTTGTTGGACAGCATGCAGATTGACCTCATTGAATGTGGTCAGCATTGCGGTATGGTTCTGGGCATCCAGTAGACGTTTTGCAATGGTACTGCGCAGTCTCGACATGGGTATCTTTCTGGTCTTCCCTGGCGTGATACCCTGCGAGGCCGACCGGGTTGCAGACGATTCGGAATCACGTTGGAGCTGTTTTTCCACATCGGTCCGGGTGACCGTTTCACGACGGCCAGTGGGAGAAATCTGCTGGATATCGATGTCTTTTTCGGTCGCAAGCTTTCTGGCTGAGGGAGAGGAATGCCGTGGTGTGACAGCGGACGAGGTGTTCTCTTTCGCAGCCTGTTGACGCTTGTCAGGGTGGTTTTCTGGTGAGGTTTGGGGTTGATTTTCGCTTTGCCCCGAATATTTCTGGGCAACCATGAGCGCAATCTTTTCATCTGAAACGACTTCACTGCCTTCCGGTTTGTAGATCTCCAGCAGTTTTCCATCATCGATGGCGGGTACCTCAAGGATTACCTTGTCAGTTTCGATTTCTGCCAAAACCTCGTCCCGTTGAAAAGTTTCCCCGGGCTTTCTGTTCCAGCGTACGATCTCGCCACTCTGGATACTTTCCGGAAAATGTGGGGCATGAATTTCAATCTGCTTTTCACTCATGGTCTATGCTAAATGCTCTGCTGAGAATGGAATCCTGTTGTTGTCTGAAAAACTTGCTGTACCCTGCAGCCGGGGAGGAAGAAGTCGGACGCGCTACATGTGTGAGTTTCAGTCCCATTTCCTTGCAGGGGCCAGAAAATATTCTCTGGAAATAATGACGAATCTGATACCAGGCACCCTGATTTTCAGCCTCTTCCTGAACCCAGATCACCATTTTGAGGTCTGGGTAGGCACGAAACTGCATCGTCAGCTGTTTTTCAGGGAAAGGATAGAGTTGCTCGACGCGAACAAGTGGGATATCCAGTCTGTTGATCTGCTGCCGAAATTGGTCAAGCTCATAGTATATCTTCCCGGAGCACAGGATCATGGTGTGGATTCCATCGCTTCTGGGGCATTTCCTGTCGGCAATGACAGACTGAAAGCTTCCCTCTGACAGGACATGCAGAGGGGATACAACTTTCTTGTGGTGCAACAGGCTTTTTGGAGTGAAAACAATCAGGGGTTTGCGGGTGTTGTCATGCATCTGCATGCGAAGCAGATGAAACATCTGGGCAGGTGTAGTCGGCTGGCAGACACGCATATTATGATGGGCGCAAAGACGCATATAACGCTCAATACGTGCAGAAGAGTGCTCCGGTCCCTGGCCTTCCTGACCATGTGGGAGATATAACGTGATTCCACATAGACGATTCCATTTGCTTTCTGCTGAACTGATAAACTGGTCAATCACGGCCTGGGCATTATTTGCGAAGTCCCCATATTGCGCTTCCCAGATGACAAGTGAGCAGGGGTCAGTTGAAGCGTAGCCGTATTCAAAACCGAGAACGGCAGATTCGGATAGGGGAGAGTCAATGGCGGCAAAATGCCCCTGTTGTCGTCCAAGATGTTGCAGCGGGGTCAATGTTTCACCATTCTCCTGGTCATGAAGGGTTGCATGTCGATGGAAAAAAGTCCCCCTTGCACTGTCCTGACCAGAAAGTCGGACATGAAATCCTTCGTCGAGCAACGTGGCATAGGCCAACATTTCGGCGCATCCCCAGTTGACCGGTTTGTTACCGGAGAGCATCTCGATTCGATCAGTATAGATTTTTCTTACTGTAGGATGGGGAGTAAATTCAGCGGGTATGAAGAAGGCCTTTTTACCAATCTTTTCGAGCCGGGCCAAATCGATGGCTGTATTGACCTTCTTGCCAAAATGATGGTCATACTTTCCCCATTGTGCAGCATAATGATTGGGACAGCCAGGAATGACATTAAGGGCAACCATTTCACCCTGGTCGAGGTCATGACGATAGGCCTCGATCATTTTCCTGTAGTCTGGCTCACTGATGACACCCTTGTCTTCAAGGTGTCTTGCATAGGAGTCCATCACTGTGGGCAGCTGAGCGATTTTCTTGTACATCAATGGTTGCGTGACAGTGGGTTCGTCAGCCTCATTATGACCATGGCGCCTGACACAAACCATGTCAATCACGATATCCTTGTTATAGGTCATGCGATAATCCAGAGCCAGTCGGGCTACAAAGGCAACACATTCAGGATGATCTCCATTGACATGAAGGATGGGTGCCTGCACCATCTTGGCGATCTCGGTGCAATAGAAGGCGGAGCGTCCTTCGGTGGGGTTGGTTGTGAAGCCGATCTGATTGTTGACGATGATATGGATCATGCCGCCAACTGTATATCCCTTGGCTTGAGACATATTGAAGGTCTCCATGACAACACCCTGACCTGCAAAAGCGGCATCTCCGTGAATGAGAATAGGCAGCACGCTTTCTCCATGTTTGTCATGGCGTCGTCTTTGTCTGGCGCGAACAGAACCCATCAGGACCGGGTCGATGATCTCAAGATGGGAGGGATTGAAGGCCAGTGCAACATGAACCAGACGATCATGGGTTTCGATATCCGTGGAATATCCGAGATGATATTTGACATCTCCTGTATGGCTGTTGGACGATACCGTCTGGGATTCCTCGAATTCATTGAACAGTTCTTCAGGGGGCTTGCCAAGTATGTTGACCAGAACATTGAGACGTCCACGGTGGCTCATGCCGATGGATATCTCCTCGAGGTTTTCTTCGCCCGAATGCTGAATCAGTTCATCCAGAAGTGGAATAAGGCTTTCTGCACCTTCCAGGGAAAAGCGCTTTTGTCCGCTGTAACGGGTGTGCAGGTAACGTTCAAAGGTATTGGCAGCCACCAACCTCTGCAGGATACGTTTTTGTTTCTCAGGAGTATAGTTGTGATCGATATAACGGGATTCGATATAGTTTTGCAACCAGCGTTTTTCTTCTGTGCTGGTAATATGCATGTACTCTGCTCCAATCGGCCCCATATATACCGATTGGATAAAGGAGATGATCTCACGCAATGATTTCGGGCTACTGAGACACAATGACCCGGTGTCAAATTGGGTATCCATGTCTTCTTCGGAGAGCCCATGGAAGGCAGGATCCAGGTCTTCGATCGGTTCATAGATGTTGTATTGCAACGGGTCCCAGTTTCCGGTCTGATGAGCCCTGAATCGGTAGGCATTGATCAGTTGCAGGACTGCAGATTGTTTTTTCGCAAAATTCTCGATTTCATCACAGGGTGCTCCTCCGGTTGAAGGAACCTCTGTTTCCGGAAGTTGTTCCAGATTGTCGAAATATCGGCGCCATTTTTTTGAGACACCATCAGGATTCTTTCGATACACCCGATACAGTGATTCAATATAGGCAGAATTCGCAATACTGGGGCTGGTATTGTCCGACAATGATTTCATTACGTTGTGTCAATCGCCCTGGATAATGGCATCAACCATTTCCTGGATACCTTCTTCGTCTGTCTGTTTATTTCCGCTGAGCAGAGCATACAGTTCATGATCGTGCAATTTTAGCAGCTTTTGAAAGGTTTGCTGTTGGGCTTCTGACAGGCGGGTGAAATGATTGCGAGCAAAGGGAATCAGCAGGCATTCCAGTTCAAGCATTCCTCGTCGACAGCGCCACAGAGCGATCTTCAGACGGGTTTCAGGGTCTGAAAGATAGAAATCATCTCGGTGGCCATCAGTCATCCTGTCCAGATAACATCTTTTGCTTGATTTTGCCAATGGCCTGGGTTGGGTTGAGATGCTTGGGACAAACGGCACTGCAATTCATGATGGTATGACAGCGGAACAGTTTGTAGGCATCATTCAGACTTTGCAGTCTTTCCTCGGTATATTGATCACGACTGTCTTCAATGAATCGGGCGGCCTGAAGCAGGGCAGCGGGCCCCAGAAACTTGTCGGGGTTCCACCAGTAGGATGGGCAAGCTGCACTGCAGCAGGCGCACAGTATGCATTCGTACAGACCGTCCAGCTTTTTTCTCTGCTCCGGAGTTTGCAGATGTTCAATCTCCGGAATCGGGTCTTTTACAGAAAGCCACGGCCGAGCGGCACGATACTGCTTGAAAAACTGGGTCAGATCCACAACCAGATCTCGAATGACAGGAAATCCCGGAAGGGGAGCAATGCTGATCTCGTCTCCCTCCTTTATCTGAATGTCGGCTAGAGAGGTAATGCATCCGAGACAGTTTTTCCCATTGACATGAATTCCATCCGAGCCGCAAACCCCTTCACCGCAGGAATGGCGGAAGCTCAGGGTAGGGTCCTGTTCCTTCAGTTTCAGAAGGATGTCCAGCAACATGGTATCCGGCTGTAATCCGGACAGGTTGTAATACTGGAAATGCGGTTTGTCATCTCTTTCGGGATTGAAGCGATAGACCTTGAACTGTGCGGATAAGCTGCTCATGTCAATATTGCCTGATCTTGGGTGGAAAGGCCTCAACGGTAAGAGGTTTCATGCGCACTGGTTTGTAATCCAGGCTGCCGTCAAGGGAATAAAGACTGTGCTTGAGCCAGGTGCGGTCGTCTCTTTCCGGATAGTCCTCGCGTGAATGGGCGCCACGACTTTCCTTTCTGGCCAGGGCAGAAGTAATCGTCGCCAGAGCCAGTTCCATCAGGTTTTCCAGTTCAAGGGCCTCGACACGGGAGGTATTGAAGACCCGGCTTTGGTCATCGATGCCAGCCTCAGACAAGCGATTGCGCAGGTCGCGGATTTTTTTGCAGCCTTCTTTCAGGAGCGACTCGATACGATAGACCCCACAATACTTCTCCATGACATTCTGCATTTCTGCGCGAATTTCTGGGATCGTCTCCGAATTCCTGTTTTTCTTTTCCCAGCGGTGCAGCCGTTGCAATGGTTGATCAAGACAACCCTCGGGAAGATCAATGTGGTAGCGATTGTTCTTGAGGTACTCAATGATATGATTTCCGGCGGCCCGGCCAAAAACAACGATATCCAGCAATGAATTGCCACCCAGACGGTTGGCACCATGCACGGAGACACAGGCACATTCACCTACGGCGTAGAGGCCTGGAACCGGTTCTTCAGCACCATGCCTGACAGGTTTTACAACCTGCCCAAATCGATTGGTAGGGATTCCACCCATGGTGTAGTGGGCAGTGGGATAGACTGGAATAGGCTCATCGATCATGTCCATCTTCAGGAAGGTGAGCGCAAGATTTCTGATGCTCGGCAATCGACTGAGAATGGTCTCAGCGCCAAGATGATTGACCTTGAGCAGAACATGATCCTTGTTCGGGCCGCATCCACGACCTTCGTGAACCTCCTTGTAGATGGCCCGGCTGACGACATCACGACTGGCGAGATCCTTGGCGTGTGGGGCATAACGTTCCATGAACCTTTCATTCTCACTGTTCAGGAGATAGCCGCCCTCACCACGCGCGGCCTCGGAGAGCAACATGCCCTTTCCTGCCACACCGGTGGGATGAAACTGGAAAAATTCCATATCCTGGATCGGAATGCCGGCTCGCAGTGCCATGGCAATGCCGTCTCCCGTATTGATGCTGGCGTTTGTGTTCGTACGAAAAATCTGTCCCGCACCACCGGTTGCAAGAAGGGTTGTTCGGGCGTGGATGACAAGCGGTTCGCCGGTGGCAATATCGAGCAGCAGGGCACCGAGGACGACTCCGTCCTGATTCTGTATCAGATCAATGGCCAGATATTCATTGAAGAAGTGCGTCTTGGCGCGAATGTTCTGCTGGTAAAGGCTGTGAAGGATGGCGTGACCGGTACGGTCTGCCGCCGCACAGGTCCGTTCTGCTTGATCACCACCGAAATTCTGGCTCTGTCCTCCAAAGGCACGCTGGTAGATTTTGCCGCTATCGAGACGAGAAAAGGGGACTCCAGAGTGTTCCAGTTCATAGACGATCTGAGAAGCCGCCCGGCACATGTATTCAATGGCATCCTGATCACCGAGATAATCACTGCCCTTGATGGTGTCATACATGTGCCAATGCCAGTGATCCGGTGAGACATTTCCAAGTGCCGCATTGATGCCCCCCTGGGCAGCGACGGTATGAGAACGCGTAGGATAGACCTTCGATACCACGGCCACATTTGCCTCGGCCTCGGATAATTGCAGGGCGGCACGCAGACCGCCTCCTCCGGCACCGATGATCAGCGTGTCAAATGTTCTTTTGGGAATATTGTGGCGCATAAATTATAGCCTGATAAGGAAAATCATGGCCCTGAAAAACAGGATGAAGAGTGCCAGGGTCACGATGCCCAGGGTAGACATGCGGATCATTGTGTGATGCATGTAATCGAAGATGATGTCGCGTATTCCGATCCACGCATGAACAGCGATCATGAAGAAAAATACTGCTGTGGTGGAGGATACAGCGGGATGGCGCAAGGTATGTATCCAGGCATCATAGCTGTCCGGTGGAGAAAAGGTAAAGTGGAACAGGGCAACCAGAATGTAGATGCCCAGGTACAGGGCAGACAAACGTTGCCAGACCCAGGTTCGAAAGGCATTTTTGGCCAACATCATGGCAATAATACCCAACTCCAGACGAGGGCGAGGGCGGCAGCGGCAAGCATTGAAACCCTGGCCACGTTTTGTGCAATCCCTGCTGCAATGCCAATATCGGCATCAAGCAAAAGAAAACGCAGGCCCGAGATCAGGTGATGGAGCAGGGCCCACATGGTGATAAATACAGCTATCTTTACCAGCGGATTCTGGAACGTCTCATGTACCAGCATGAAACCGTGCGGATCACGGACAGACAGGGAAAACAGATAGATAGAGATTGGCAGGAGAAAAAACAGAAGAATTCCGCTTATTCGATGCAATCCTGAGGCAATCGCAGCCCAGGGCCATTTGAAATGCAACAGGTCCAGATGAACGGGTGAACCTTTTCTTGTCATGCCAGTTTCCTTGATTCAGGACAGTACCATTATAACACTTTAGTCATTGTTTATAACGATGCCTTGCAGGAAATAGTATGGAAAAAGGTCATGTCACCATAAGGTCAAGGATTGGCATCACGCGCACAGCGAAACCCGACATCTTCACCTGCCAGTTCCGGTTCTGCAAACTGGCGGGTTGCACCCCTGAAAAAATAACTCAGGGCGTAGTGGCCGATACCTCCGCCTCCACCACGAATGACCTTGGCCTGTTTGCCAAAGGCCTTGCTCTTATAGGTTGAACCAGGGTAGGGGGCATACCAGTCTTCCACCCACTCCCAAACATTGCCGGCCATGTCATAGGCTCCATATGGAGAACGGTTTTCCGGGTAGGATCCGATTGGGGCAATGCCATTTTCCCAGTCACTGTCATCTCCGGTATTGGTCAGGGCGGTGTTCCAGTCATTTCCCCATGGAAATTCCAGACCATCCTTTCCTCGTGC
>RFGN01000127.1 GCA_003696645.1 Gammaproteobacteria bacterium
TCCCGAGTCAATCTCGGGAAGAGGGGGCGCCAAAGCCCGGTAGTTGAAATAACTGCCGGGCTTTTTTGTTTTCAGCCCTCTCAGGCGCTGACTTTCAGTCAGCTCCTGAATTCCAGAGCATTGAGGAACCGAAGAACTGATCGGGCTTCGCCCTTTTTGAGGAATTGAGGTGGGGGTATAGGTAGTTGCGGGTTAGGGAGACCTTATGAGGTTTCGCAAACCTCATAAGGTCTGGAAACGAGGTATTTGTCTAGCTGATCGTTCATTGTGAAGATCCGCCTGCGGCGGATGACAAAAGGGGGTGCTGGGGAAGGTTCGGAGTAAATGATTGACACCTTGGTTCTCTGTTACCGAACCTTCATCCTGGTAATCCATTAATCTTGTGAATCCTGATCCTGACAACTCCATCCTGCGAATCCTCCAATCCTGTGAATCCTGATCCTAGGAGCTTGCGTGGTTGCGGGCTTGCGGGTCTGGAACACAACGGAGTCGGCGAACAATCAACTGCCCCTTTTGATATTCAGCGTATTGATGACGCAGTTTTGCATGTTTCCGACGATGAGGGCAAAATCCTGCTTTACTTTCTTACCATTGGCATATTGGCCGGGCTTCCATTTTGGCATGTTGCCCACTGCAGTGATCAGAAGCTCATCGATCTCAGGGGATTTGAAAGGAACATGAGCCTTGACATTGGTGACACGGCCCTGCTCGTCGATAGTAAAACCAATGGTAGCCAGATCGTAACCTTCAAAAGTTCCGTCCGGAATTTTATCGATGGCATTTGTTTTCAGGTAGTTCAGCAGTTTTTCTTTACCCCCGGGGAAGGTGGCCTCAAATTCAGGTTCCTGAATGAAGCTGAAATGCATTTCTTTGGGTTCGTTATGCCGGAGGTTGTTTTCTGGAATGTATTTCACACTGACCTTCACTTCTGTACCGATGTCAGCCGAGAGAATGGCGGCTTTCTGCTCCGTGGTCAGCAGTTCACTTTTACCGTAATCGGTTCTGAGTTTTCCGTTTTGGATGGTAGTTACGGACGTCGTGATGTAAGACCTGATCCATTCGGCTTTGTAATGTGGATTCAGATGCGCTATGGTCCTGGCTTCCAGGAGTTCGGCCCTCGTGGGAGCGATGGGCGGATAAACCCTTAGTACATCAAAATGCAGACTTTCCGGTGCTGGAGCCGGCGCATCGTTTGGGACTGAATGAGCAGCGGTCAAAAACAAAACAGCGAGA
>RFGN01000768.1 GCA_003696645.1 Gammaproteobacteria bacterium
AGCAGGTCGATCTGGTGTTGTTGGAGAACCGGGTCATCCGTCGGGTGCCAACGGGGCGCATCTTCGGGAAGGTATGTGTTCAATACTCGCCACCAGCCGAAGTCAGTCAGCAACGTCAGCAGGTCGTCCGGGGCTTCGCCCTTAGGATTCAATAATGCCTCCCAAGCCAGTGGATCACCTGCATGAAGCAGGGCAAGGATGACGGTTGATCGTGGTATGTCAGGCCTTGCGAGCAGCGCTGCGGGTCGGAAATCCGGTTCCGACACCGGCCCCTGCAACCACCGCCCCAGACGGATGACCGCCATCTTGCTCCAGTCATCTTGTGATAACAGGACTTGTTGCAAGGTGTCCCGGCTGAGGCCTGTCATGCCACTTAGTATCGCCCCGGAGAACACTTGGTTTGTGTCTTCGCTTGTCAATAATTCCTGAATCAGCCCAGCCAATTGATCCTTGGTCAGATAGCGCACAGCCAGTACACACCCCACGTCACGCAACGGTGCTTGTACCGAGGACAACAGGTTTTGGATCTGTTCCAGTGAGAAGGGCTGATCGTGTGATACCGCAGGTAATTTGTTCACCCAATCCGGCGGACCGCTTCCCGGTATCTTTAGAAGATAGGCAAATAGGCCGGCATGGTAAGCGACCACCGGGTTGTCATCCCGCGTCAATCGCTTGACCAGATCGATCGCGTACGGGACTTTCCCGCTGCCGGCCAGCTCCGCTGCGGCACACAGGGCGTTGTATCTGACGTCCGGTTCATTATGTTCGGCAAGCATCAGGAAGCTGGCCTGATAGTGCCAGTTGCCGGCAAGATCAGGAGACTCCGCCAATAGTTGCACGGCATAACTGGGCGCCTCAATTCCGGGAGAATCGGCCAGGATTGAAATCCATCGTAGCCAGGCGATATCCGGCACAAAATCCCGGGTCCAGCGACCAGCCGTCTGGAGCGCATCGACCACTTGCATGAAGGTCTGTCTGTCCATGTCATCCAGACGCTTCATAACAGACGCCAACAATTTCGTATCGTCAGCAACCAGCGTGGAAAGATCTCGCAGAGCCACTGCCCGTGTATCAGGATCGGTAGAACCTAAACGATGTATCAGACGCCAATGTTGAATGTGTGGAATACTCAGGTATGCCACTGGAACAGTAAGCACAAGTGCAACGACGAACGCAACACCGAGCCATCTCATTCGAGAATGATTCAAACGTGGCTTTTTCACAATGCACTAAGCATAACGTAAACATTAGCGGGGATTAAGCCGACCAATTCTTACCCTGTCCACAACCATTCGATCTGATCAGACGTGAGCTTGATATCCATTGCTCGGAGGCTGCTGATGGTTTCTTCAATGGATCGCGGGCCGATCAGTGCGAAACTTGGGAACGGTTGATTGAGGACATAAGCTGCGGCGATATTGATGGGGCTTACGCCAAGCTGGTCGGCCAATTGTTCCGCCCGTTCACGGCGAGCCCGGTTTTCGGGAGAGTCCCAGCACTGGAAATTATCCGTCCCCAATCGCATTCTCAGTGATTCGGGCAGGAAATAGCCACGCGCCTGACTTGACCAGGCGAAGTTAGGGAACTGATTTTTCGTTAGCCATGCCCGGGATTCCGGATCGGAGACATGCAAGCACCCGGTCCATACCGGCCTGACCATTTCTGCCAGTGAGAGGTTGTTGCTCAAGACGCTGAAGCCGTGCTTACCATGCTGGCGTGCATACTCATTGGCTTCCCGGATGCGGTCAATGGACCAGTTGCTGCCGCCGAAGACTCCGATTCGACCGGCCATGCGCTGTTCATGTAACAGGTCAACGAATTCACCGACTGGAATGTCAGGGTTGTCGCGGTGAAGGATGTACAGGTCCACATGATCGGTCTGCAACCGGTCCAGTGATTCCTGAAGCTCTTTGGCGATCGCCTCGGGGTAGCAGAAAGGGGTATGTCCGCCTTTACTCAGGATGACGACCTCGTTGCGTACACCTCGTGCATTGATCCACTGTCCAAGTAATCGTTCCTGCAATCCGCCGCCGTAGATGTGAGCTGTGTCAAAGGCGTTTCCGCCTCGTTCAAACCAGTCGTCAAACATCACAGCTGCGTGAGCGAAGGTGCGCTGATTGTCACACCCCATCAACATCTGGCTGATGTCTTTGTCGACACCTTCTACCCTTAGGTAGCGCATGGTGTGGTTCTGCCTGCGAGCAAGAGAACGACCGGCGACGGTTTTATCTTGTTGAGCTTCGGGGGTTTCGTTGGCGTAGATGATGCCCACCGCTTCACGCCAACGATCAAGCACCTTCAGGTTCCCCAGGGTGTCATCCCAAGTCATGGCGGGGGACTCAGCTTCCTGCTGATCTTTGAATACCGTGGTTGCAAAAACGTCCGCTTCGTAAGAAAAGCTGGTCCGGTTGGCGGGGATATTGATTTTCTGGACCCGTCCCTGAGCATGGACTTCGATCAGGCCGTCACGCGGTTCTATCCTGCTGGTCATCCAAGGGTCGGGGACGACGATTCTACCTTCCGTCCCGATGACGACAACCTGATTGTCCAAAGATACTTGTATGGAAGTTGTGAGCTCAGCGACGATGTCGTTTTCGAATTTCAGGACCGCGGCTGCCGTTCCGTCAACGCCTGTTTGGACTTTGACACCGTTTGCTCGGACCGAAACGGGATTTAGAAACGGTCGGCCGTCGACTGCCCCGGCGATCAATCTGGCCATTGAGACGGGATAACATCCGACATCCATGATCGCACCACCGCCGAGTTCGTTTTTGAATAATCGGCTATCGGGATTAAGACTCGCGGCAAAACCGAAGCTGGCACGGATCAGCTTGATCTCACCGATAGTTTTTTCCTTTAGCAGCTCAATCAGGCGGGCGGTCTGAGGG
>RFGN01000769.1 GCA_003696645.1 Gammaproteobacteria bacterium
GCCTTTCCCTCACGGTACTGGTTCACTATCGGTCGGTAGAGAGTATTTAGCCTTGGAGGGTGGTCCCCCCATCTTCAGACAGCGTTCCACGTGTGCCGCCCTACTTGATATCTCTTGCAGATCGTTTCGTGTACGGGGCTATCACCCTGTATCGCCGGACTTTCCAGACCGTTCCACTACTCACTGCGAGATAGGCTGTTCCCCTTTCGCTCGCCACTACTCAGGGAATCTCGGTTGATTTCTTTTCCTCCGGGTACTTAGATGTTTCAGTTCCCCGGGTTCGCCCCACTTGCGTGGTACCTCAAAGAGGTGGGTTTCCCCATTCGGAAATCCCCGGATCAAAGCTTGTTTGCCAGCTCCCCGAGGCTTATCGCAGGCTACTACGTCCTTCATCGCCTTCTACCGCCAAGGCATCCACCGTATGCGCTTAGTCACTTGACCATATAACCCCAAAAACTCTGAGATCACATGATCGTGACTGCTGACATATCCCAGTCCAGACAGAACTCATTGCCTGGACATGGCGCCTTCTCAATCAAACCAAATTGTTAAAGAACAGACCTCGTAGCAAGTACGAAGTACCTAGCGCTACGCGTAACGCTAGCTACTTCACACTAATGTTGGTGGAGCCAGGGAGGATCGAACTCCCGACCTCCTGCGTGCAAGGCAGGCGCTCTCCCAGCTGAGCTATGGCCCCCGATAAAAAGTTAGAAGTAAAAAGTGGGAAGTGAAAAGTGTTGTTCCTTTGGACTTCCGACTTCTAACTTCACCCTTTTATTGGTGGGTCTGGGAGGATTTGAACCTCCGACCTCACCCTTATCAGGGGTGCGCTCTAACCAACTGAGCTACAGACCCAATGTCTGTATGCGTCAAGTAACTTGTGTGGATGCTCCGCCAACGGCCTTGATGACGATCGTAAAGGAGGTGATCCAGCCGCAGGTTCCCCTACGGCTACCTTGTTACGACTTCACCCCAGTCATGAACCACACCGTGGTGACCGCCCTCCGCCGAAACGGTTAAGCTAGCCACTTCTGGTGCAGCCCACTCCCATGGTGTGACGGGCGGTGTGTACAAGGCCCGGGAACGTATTCACCGCGACATTCTGATTCGCGATTACTAGC
>RFGN01000770.1 GCA_003696645.1 Gammaproteobacteria bacterium
GAAGATGAACAGGAAATCATTCTTGACCTTTAGCCTGATATTTGGGCTTTTGACCCAGTCAACGGGCCTCTTGTCCGATGAGCACGATGCGGATGGCCATAAAAATACTTCCTCGAAGGCAGGAAAAGATTCTGTACGCAGCCTGATCATCAAGAAATCCGACAAGACCCTCCCACCACTTCGCATCATCACGAAGAAAAAGGAACACGTCGTCGAATATCGCATGAACGGTGCTGTAATCATGATCAAGATCATCCCCTCAAAGGGAGCGCCATACTATCTGGTCGATTCAAACGGAGATGGCAACCTGAATGTCCGTCAGCCCAATATGAACCCGGAGTTTCTGATCCCGCAGTGGACCCTGTTTCGCTGGTAGTCTGTCATGTCTGTGTATACCGAAGTCAGTACTATCCGGCTGAAGCAATTCCTTGAGATGTTCTCTATCGGGGAGCTGATAAGCCATGAAGGAATAGGCGCTGGCATCGAGAACACAAATTACGCTGTCACCACCACCCAGGGGCAGTTCATTCTGACGCTGTTCGAACAGATGTCAGCTGAGGATGCAAGTTATTATCTCGATCTGATGGCCTACCTTGCCGATAGATCCCTGCCCTGTGCCCGCCCCATTGAAAACAACCGGGGACAGCGTTTGCACGAACTCTGTCAACGACCTGCTGCATTGGTCCAGAAACTGGATGGCCACCATATTGAAAGGCCTTCTGCAGACCACTGTCGTCAGATAGGCATTGCCATGGCAAAGATGCACCTTGCTGCCATGGACTATCCACATCCAAAACATAATACTCGTGGCAGGGAGTGGTGGACACATACCCTTTCCCAGCTTCAACCAGTACTGGATAACGATGTCCTCAAATGCATCAGGCAAGAAATCCAGTATCAACAGGAACAGGTTCATACCGATATGCCCATGGGCATGATTCATGCAGATCTGTTTCGAGATAATGCCCTGTTTGATCATGATCATTTATCAGGCATCATCGATCTCTACTATGCCTGTCATGATTACCTTCTCTACGACATTGCAGTGACTGCAAACGACTGGTGCACCGACAAGCATGGCCAGCTCGAAGCAGGAAGGACTCAGGCCCTCCTGCATGGCTATCAGTCCATCCGCCCGATCACTGAGGAAGAATGGCAGTCCTGGCCCGCCATGCTTCGAGCAGCAGCACTACGTTTCTGGTTATCCAGGTTGCAGGACATGCATTTTCCGAGAGAAGGACATTTGACCCATATCAAGGATCCGGGTTATTTTGAAACCATACTCAAACAGCATCAGAAACAGGCGCTGCCTCACTCACTCTCAAACACCTGAAGGAACGTTATGCTCAGAAATATCCGTATCAATACACTCATCACTATAATCCTAGCCATGTTGTCGCTGGTTCCCACAACCGGCTCCTCGGCCACACTGACAGGCAAGGACATCATCATCAAGGCAATGAACGTCTACGGAGGGGATGACAGCGTCGCTCACGTCGAATACCAGACCACTCATCCGAACAGTTCTGCAGTTGACAAGATGAGCCTGATCAGGGTCTGGAAACCCTTCCGCAAGGACGGCATCTATTCCAAGGTCATGTCCTTCAGCACATACCCCCCCTCCAGTGTTGGCGTGGCAACACTGGTGGTTGCCTATGATTTTTCAGAGAAGAAACGTCCCGACACCTGGGTCTACATTCCCGTTCTTCGCAAGGTCAAATACCTCCCACCTCCCAAGGACGAAAGCATCAATCCTGGAGAGGATGATCCCAATTACGCGCCATCTGTCATGAAGATCCGTGAACTGGCTCCGCGCGATCCAAACCTGGACAATCATAAATTGCTCGGACAAAAAACCAAGAATGGCGTCACCTATTATGTCGTCGAGAGCACACCAAAAAATACCCGGTTCGAAAAATACAGCAAGACTCGATCCTGGATCCGCAAGGACAATTTTCTTCGCACCAAGGTAGAATATTATATCGCCGGAAAAAAATCGCTGATCCAGCATTTTCAGTGGAAAAAGATTGGCAATGCCTGGACCTGGCAGAAAGTAATTGGAAAGCGAAGAGATGGCACGACAACCACCATTACGGTCAGCGATGTCAAGATCAACACTGGACTGAAGGATTCCATCTTTGATCAGCGAACACTCAAACGAGGCTGGAAATAGCAGCACTCCAAAATTCAGACAAAAAAAGGGGCCAAAACAAGGCCCCTTTTTTATTCAAAGAATAGAAAATTGACTATTACTGCAACCAATCTGCAGGAGATTTCATCAGGGATTCCTTGCGAAATACCTCATCCTTCAGACCCACATTGATGCGTGAATCACGGAAGGTCAGTGTCGTGGTGTTTTCGGTTCTCAGGTCCGTTGCTACCACTTTCTCCCAGACATAGCTCTCACCCATCTTTTTCCAATCGGTGTTCTTGACAATAATCTTCTTGCCGTTGCGAAAATATTCCGTTTTGACAGGCAGGTAGTTGTCTGAGCGAATCCAGTTCAAGGTATAGTCAAACTTGTAGTCATCCGACTTTTCGACCGGTGTACTGCGGATAATATAATGCTTCACACCGTTGATCTCTTCGGTCCCTTCCAATTTGTGAGTGTCCTGATCCGGCATGCGAGGAATCAGTTGCTGGACTTGCAAGACTGAACTGTAGAAATATGGATCACCCCCTCCAGGAATCTTGGCTGCCTCATCTGGGTTGATTTCCTCCACGCTCTTGAACATCGGCAGATACAGCCAACGTTTGGGGGGTTTGCCGGTCTCTGGCATGTAGGACCACACAAGCACCGCAGAGCGATTCTGGGGCGGATAGGTATTATAGAAAAGTGTCTTGGAATGCAATCCATCAACACCCCGATATGCCTTCCAAAAACGGAACATGCGCACCACCTCGGTACGATCCTCACGTTTAAGATGCGTTGTATATTGGGCTTCTCCAACAGCATCATCACCCTTGAAGGTCTGCAAGGATTTGATCACAATATCCTCGGCAGATTCTTCAGCCTGAATGGAAGAAGCCAGCAAGGGCAACAGCAGCATCAAGGCTACAGCAATAAGACGGTTTTTTCGCATAAATGGTCCTGATATGGTTAACAAAGGGTTAACGTTAACCAAACTGACTTAACCCTTTCTTAACCCAATAATTTTGCTTAATCCTGGATTATAAATACACCGTTACTCGTGTTGTCAGAACGGAAGAGGATGTATCACATTGATGCGCTGATCATCCGCATACATTCAGGCATTTTGCGAATGCTTTACATGATATATGCCAGGCAATAGTTATCTTCCTTAGATAACAGAGATAACAGCGACAACAGCAAAGGTCCAGACAAACCCGCAGAACAACAGATTAGTCGTGCTAGACACTCTTGAGGTCAAAAAAAAGCCCCGATTAAGAATAATCGGGGCTT
Organism: Gammaproteobacteria bacterium; assembly: GCA_003696645.1. GTDB lineage: Bacteria > Pseudomonadota > Gammaproteobacteria > J025 > J025 > J025. Next base: position 3,425 of record RFGN01000770.1, read on the forward strand.
TTCGTATTTAGAGCCTGGCAGTGACCTACTTTCACATGGATAACTCCACACTATCATCGGCGATGTATCGTTTCACTTCCGAGTTCGGGATGGGATCGGGTGGGACCAATACTCTATGACCACCAGGCAAACCTGTATCTGTGATCGGATATATCAAGTATATGCTTGGACATATAACCCGACAGATTGTTTGGGGTTATATGGTCAAGACTCACGGGCAATTAGTACTGGTTAGCTTCACCCATTACTGAGCTTCCACATCCAGCCTATCAACGTTGTAGTCTTCAACGACCCTTCAGGACTCTCAAGGAGTCAGGGAGACCTAATCTTGGGAGAGGCTTCCCGCTTAGATGCTTTCAGCGGTTATCCCGTCCGTACATAGCTACCCGGCAATGCGATTGGCATCACAACCGGAACACCAGAGGTACGTCCACTCCGGTCCTCTCGTACTAGGAGCAGCTTCCCTCAAGTCTCCAACGCCCACGGCAGATAGGGACCGAACTGTCTCACGACGTTCTAAACCCAGCTCGCGTACCACTTTAAATGGCGAACAGCCATACCCTTGGGAC
>RFGN01000128.1 GCA_003696645.1 Gammaproteobacteria bacterium
CAATGGGGCCATGGCGCAGGTGCTTGTGGCAGCTTACACGCGTTACGACGACAGCTTTGGCGAATGGTATTTTCTGACGGAAGATGAGGAAGAGGGCACCCTGAACCTCCGCTGGCTTTTCGAAGAAAACTGGACAGAATGGGATTACCGCCTCGGAGAACTTTCCGGCTCCATCGAACTCAAGTGGAAGGACAGCCCTGAAGAATGGGAACTCCGTGGCGGCAACCACATCGTCACCGCCCGCACCGTGTGGCCCGGCGACCTGAAAGAGTGGCGCATCAACGATGGTGAACACACCCTCACCCTGCGCAGCCGCTGGTCAAACCGACTGGATGAGTGGGAACTGCGCAGCTCCCACGATGGCGACTGGATTATGTACACCGTTTACGAAGGCGACCCAAGAGACTGGGTCATAGACGACCGCCTGCCGGCAGAATACCCTTTCGAAACCCGCCTCATGCTGGCTTTTCTGGTGCTTTATCATGCTTCGCCGAAACGATGAATAGTGCCTGCAAGTGGTATCACTATTGCACCAGCCTTGATCTATCCCCACAATTGGACATTTCCTGTAATGACTCGATTTTTTAAAAATTTCGCACTTGTCTTGTTAGCAACTTTGTTACTGACCATTGTTGCATTTGCCTTGTTCGTATGGTGGGAAAGTAGCCATTGCGTGGAATTCACCCTTGACGACCGCTATGAAATGGAACTAATAGCTGATGAATGTTTAAGCTTCCTGCTGTACTGGCAATTTGACTTCGACATGGCCATTAAGGATAAAAACACGGGAAAAAAGTACCACTATCATTTTGTCAGCCCGGATGGTCCATCGCTCAAATTCTTGCTTTCTGGCAGGCATCCCGAAAATATTCTCATAACAGGAACCGGACACAGCCAGGGACAGGCATGGTTGATTGATTTGCAAGTGGACACCATACAGTTTCTAAAATTCAACGAAGCAATTCAAGACTCTACATACAAGACCATTGCTGAATTCAATGATTCATTTGAGCTGGTAATGAAGAAGTAGAATATGAGTATCCCGGGCTCGGCAAATCGTCTTTTAACAAATGGAGAATCACCAGAACAGGTTGGTTTTGACAGGATTGAAACCCTCATGACCAAAGCCAATAAGATAGCGCCGTCATTCCTGGACCATGTAGCCACCTGGATTGCCGGCCTTAAAACTCCGGCCAATTGTCAAGAGAATATTGTTGAGCTGTTCCAGACTTTACAAAAATGGTAAGGGAAAAACCGGTTTTGTTGTTCACCCATTGTTCGTATCATGCAGCATGAAATTGTACACACCCGACTTCTGGCCTAATAGGGCCGCGCTGTTTTTACCCTTGTTTCTTTCTCTTTCCTTGTTCCACACCCCGCTTGAAGGCCAATGCCCTGTGGATTACACCCTCGATTCGCAGGCCAAAGTGGATTCCTTTCCCATTCTGTTTCCCCAATGCAAAGAGCTGGAGGGTGTCCTCACCATCAATGGCGATGACATCACCAACCTGCAAGCCCTTTCCGGCCTGACGAGTGTGGAGAACCTGACCATCCAATTCAATTCACAGTTGAGCAGCCTTTCCGGTCTGGATAAACTTAAAAAAATACCCGGCCATTTCGTCCTGAATGTCAACAATGGCCTTGAATCCCTCGACGGTTTACAAAACCTGGACTCCATCGGCGGGAGCTTTTACATGAATAACAACCACGACCTGCTCGACCTCGAAGGCCTGAGCAGTCTGCACACCGTGGGTGGCAAATTCTCCATCATTGGCACCTCCGAACTGCAAAACATGGCGGGGCTGGAGAACTTGCACAAGGTGGGGCAATTTTTCATCAGCAACAATTACAGCCTGACCACCATGGCCGGTTTGGAAGGATTGCGCGAGGTGGATGAATTATCGCTCATCGGCAATTACAACGAAAATTTTGATGCCTTTGTAAATCTGGATACCATCGGGAAACTGTTGTACATCGCCGACAACTTTTTCCTCACGGACATCAGCGGATTTGAAAACCTGGACGTCATTGCCGAGGGCCATGTAATAATCCAAAACAACGGCAAACTCAGCAATTGCGCCGCCTATGCCATTTGCGCCGCCATCGCCCTCACTCCTGCCAAGGTGCACATCGCCAACAACAAACCCGGCTGCGACAACAGTTCCGAGGTATCCTCCGACTGCCTGAACATTTTCAACTTCAATGCA
>RFGN01000771.1 GCA_003696645.1 Gammaproteobacteria bacterium
ACCTCACGGACCATGTCTGCCACAAAGTCACGCCCCCCTACGGCCGTTCCTCCTGAGATCACGACCATGTCCGACTGGGCAAGGGCCTGTTTCAGCGCTTCAACAAACTGCTCAAAATCATCTTTCATGATGCCGCCAAATACTGGAATCCCTCCCTCCTGCCGAATCGCCGCAGACAACATGGGCGCATTACAGTCCCAGATGGCCCCAGGTCGCATGGGCTCGGTATAGGGGATCACCTCGTTCCCTGACGAAAAAAGCGTAATCCTGGGCGCCTGCATCACTGGAACCTGTTGAATGCCCAGACTGGCAAGGGTACCGATCTCCGTCGGCCCCAGTACGGTCCCTGCCTTGAGAACGATATCACCTCTGGCGATATCGCAGCCCTGATCCTCAATAAAAAAGCGTGGAGGAAACGGACGTGTAACGGTGAAATGCGCCCCCTCCCGTTCACAGTCCCACATCCTGACTACGGAATAATCTCCGCTTTTGAGAATACTCCCGGTGACCACGGCAAATCCCTGGCCCGGTGGAATCTCCGGACACTGTTCATCTCCGGGCAGAATCTCACCCCCTATCTTGAAGGTTACCGGGTTATCTTCCGAAGCCGTTCGGGTCTCTTCTGTATTGACCACAAAACCTTCAGCAATGGCACGATGATAGGGCGGAGCATCGATTGGCGCCTGTATGTCTTCAGCCAGGGTATTGCCCAGCACCTCTTCCAGCCTTTGCGTCAATACAGGCAATGTCCTGAAGGGAACAGCAGACTGATAGCGTTCCTGTGCTTCCACCAGAGGATTATTCGACTCGGTCATATTGCTTCCTTGTAAATTGTTCGTGGTTAGTGTTGCAGTATCTTCTTGTTCAGTAACAGGTCCAGTGTAAATCGAACCCCAAACCCAGTGATATCCGTGGGAATATGAGCAAGACCGCCCTTGTGTTTTCCGGCGGACAGGTCGACATGCACCCACTGACACTTGCCAATAAAATGGCTCAGAAAGCGGGCAGCCAGAATATGATCCGCCTCGCCGTCGAGGGTACACTGCTTGAGATCGGCAACCTGGCTTTCGAGGGTCCGGTCGAAGTTTTTATCCATGGGAAACGGCCACACGCGCTCGCCACTGTCCTGACCGGCCTCGATCAAATCAGGCAACCAGGATTCCCGATTGGTAAAGACACCGGAATACGTCGTCCCCAGCGCATGTACACATGACCCGGTCAAGGTGGCATAATCAATAATCAGATCCGGTTTATTATGGCTGGCCAGTGTCAGGGTGTCAGCCAGGACCATCCTGCCTTCGGCATCCGTGTGGACAACCTCGATGCCGAGACCATTCATGGCATGAACCACATCACTCTGTTTGTAGGCCAATGGCCCAATATGATTCTGGGCCAATGCAAGCCAGCAGTCTATTGGATGCGGATATTCCAGTTCTGTCAGCGCCAGCAGGGTTCCGAGTGCGACAGCACTGCCCTCCATATCCTCATGCATGTCCACCATATGGCGAGCCGGCTTGAGATTGGTGCCACCGGTATCAAAACAGATCCCCTTGCCCACCAGGGCCAGTCTTTTTGCTCCCCGCTGCCTGGGGCGCGATGGGCGATAACTGAGGTGCACGATTCCAGCATCACGCGTGGCACTCCCCTGACAGACCGCCAGAAAGGCTCCGGCCTTTTTCTTCTGCAGGGCCGCAACATCCAGAAATTGCATCTTCCAGCCATAAGCACGTGATAGGGTTGTCACTGCTTTTCGGTACAAGGCTGGTGTCAGGTAATTGGCGGGTTGAGCTGTCAGGAAACGGGCCAGGTTGTTTCCCTGTCCTGCCGCCAGTTCAATAGAAAGGTCGATTTTTTGTTGAAGACCATAGAAAGACAGCGCAATTGTCCTGTCCTGTCTTGCCGGTTTTTTTCTATAATCCGGCATGGGACCGACCCATGCGGCAGCGGCGGCGACGAGGGCCCGGACTACCCGTTCCTGACAAGTGGCATTTTCACTCATCAGTTGAACCAGTATGGGGCCTTTGGAACGAGATGATTTGGCTTGTTTGACAACTTTCTTCGCCCAGGACAGCAGATCGAACATCATCCTGCTGGGTTCTATCAGTGTCAGCAGGGCCCGTGTCCCACGTGAGTTCGGCAGAACCGTCTCATGCAATAGTGGATGAGACAACCCTGAAGAAGCGGGGCCGTCCTCCTCCAGACCCTGGATCAAATTGTCTGCATAGGGTAACCCACTTTTGCGAACCGGTTCAGTGAGAAAGCCCTTCCCCGCAACAACCACCCATTGCTCATGTCGGTCTATCTGAGCCCTTGACAGGCGATTATGTGATTGCCTGACACGAACTCGTTCCTCCAGCAATTGGTTTATTGGCAGCTTCATCCTTGACCTTTGACAAAAATATCTACATGATAGCGCGATTTTAGTATCATATCAGTCTTGCAAGGACCACGCTAAGGGATATTTCATGTGGTCTGTTAACGTCAAATACAAAAAGCGGGGAGCAACAATGGGAGCCACAACGGCAAAAAAATCCAGAAAACCCTCCGGGAAATCATCCAAAACCTCATTAAATCTCGCGGACAAAAGGCGCCTGCTGGAAGAGATGCTCTTCGCCCGGCGTTTCGAGGAACGTTGTTATGAGGCCTATGTCGAGCGCAAGATAGGTGGCTTTCTGCACCTCTACTGTGGCCAGGAAGCCTGTTGTTACGGCGTCATGGAAGCCGCACGTCCAGGGTTCGACTATGTCATTACCGGTTACCGAGACCATATCCATGCGATCAAGTGTGGAGCCGATCCCAAAAGGGTCATGGCGGAACTCTATGGAAAGGAGACGGGATGTTGCAAGGGCCGGGGGGGATCCATGCATATCTTTGACACCGAAAAACGCTTCATGGGGGGCTATGCCCTGGTCGCGCAACCTTTTCCTCTTGCAGCCGGACTGGCCAAGACCATCAAGATGCAGGGCGGCGAGGAAATTGCAATCTGTTTTCTTGGTGATGCCGCCAATAATCAGGGCAATTTCCATGAAACCCTGAATATGGCGAGTATCTGGAAGCTCCCTGTTCTGTTCGTCTGTGAAAACAACATGTATGGCATCGGTACACGTATTGACAGATCTACAGCTGTCCTGGACCAACATGTCCGTGCCGGAACGGCCTACAACATGCAAGTTGACGTGGCAGATGGCCAGGATGTCGAGGCCGTCTATGCCGCTGCAGTCAAGGCTGTCGACTATGTGCGCGGACAGCGCAAGCCGTATTTTCTGGAATTGAAGACCTATCGCTATCGCGGTCACTCGATGTCCGATTCCAATGCATACCGTTCCAAGGAAGAAGAACAGGAATGGGCCAGCAGGGACCCCTTGTACATTCTTCGTGACCGCCTGATCAAGGCCAAGAAACTGACCATGAAACAGTTTGAAGACATGGATCGAGGCATCATCAAGCAAATCGAGGATGAAATCATACAATTTGCCGAAGAATCTCCTGAACCTGATCCTGATCCGGCTGAAGCAGAAAAATATGTACTGGCCGAGAATGACCCGTATGTTCTGGTTACCAATCTGGGAGGGAAATGAACATGGCTGAAATGATGTACTGGGAGGCCATCCGTCGCGCCCATGATGAAGAGCTGGCCAACGACCCTCTGGTCTTCGCGATGGGTGAGGATATCGGTGTGGCTGGCGGAACCTACAAGGCCACCTCTGGATTGTACGAAAAATATGGGCCAGAACGCATTATCGATACCCCGATCTGTGAAAACAGCTTTACCGGACTGGGAATTGGTGCTTCGTTTATCGGCGCACGCCCCATTATTGAAATCATGTCTGTCAATTTCGCGTGGTTGGCTACGGATCAGATCATCAATGCCGCCGCCAAGGTCCGTTACATGTCAGGAGGGCAATTGGCCGCTCCCATCGTTGTTCGCTCACCGGGAGGAACTGCACATCAGTTGGGCGCCCAGCATTCGGCACGCATGGAGAAGGTATTCATGGGTATCGCCGGGCTGCGTGTCGTCACCCCATCAACCCCAAAACAGGCCTACGGACTGCTCAAATCTGCCGTACGCTGCAATGACCCGGTATTCATCAATGAACATGAACTGATGTACAACCTCAAGGGCGAAGTGCCGGATGAAGAATTTTTCCACCCTCTGGAAGGTTCCGAGGTTGTTCGCGAAGGTAGGGATATCACCCTGTTCGGCTACAACATCTCGGTGCACTGGTGCCTGCAGGCGGCCGAAACCCTGTCGAAACAACATGGAATCGAGGCCGAAGTCATCGATCTTTATGCCCTGAGTCCACTGGATCGGGCCGGTATCAAGACCTCTGTCAGCAAGACGCACAAGGCCCTGATTGCCGAAGAGGCCGAGGCACCGGTCGGGGTCGGATCTGAGGTCATGGCCATCCTCAATGAAGAGTGTTTCTTCGATCTGGATGCTGCACCCAAACGTGTATCCGCGTTGAATGCTCCCATTCCCTACAATCATGGGCTGGAACGCACCGTAATCCCGAATGCCGGGGATATTGTCGAGGCGGCCTTGAGCCAATTCTGAACCTTTTCAACAGCAGAGCCTGTCAGATGTCAGATCGTTATACCATTAAGATGCCCCAGCTTTCGGACACCATGACCGAAGGTGTCCTGGTCAGCTGGGAAAAAAATATTGGAGACCCGGTTTCTCGTGGAGACATAGTTGCCACTGTGGAAACTGACAAGGCCATCATGGACGTCGAGGTCTTCAGAGAAGGTTTCCTTTCCGGCCCTCTAGCAGAGATCGGCAGTACGATCCCGGTCAATGACCCGATTGGCTTTATCGTGGCAAGTGTTGAAGAGGTCGTCTCCGAAGGCGCCTTAGATGGAGGAGCCTCTCAGAGTCTGCCACTGGAAACGGATTCGGATACACCGGCAGAAAACATCACTGAAACCAGCATTACGCCATCTGCCGAACCGGAAGGAACAGTTGCTGTGATCAAGATGCCCCAGCTTTCGGACACCATGACTGAAGGGGTCGTTGTCAGCTGGGAAAAGAAACCGGGGGACAAGATCACGCGAGGAACCATCGTCGCCCAAGTGGAAACCGACAAGGCCATCATGGATGTCGAAGTCTTCCAGGAGGGCTACCTCTCTGGTCCTATCGTCGCTGAAGACAGTGTCGTGCCAGTCGGAGGAGCGATGGCCTATCTGGTTGAACAGAAAGACCAGGTCATCAGCGATACCGCAGTCCCCTCATCCCTTCCCGATGCTTCCACACAAGCCGTGCCTTCTTCGAGTACCAACAAAATGGGCGCTCGACCTGCCTCGACAACGGCTTCTTTACCCAAGGCAGGACACCCTGCACCTCGACCCAAGAATGCGGTGGCCTCTCCCTATGCCAGACGACTGGCCGGAGAAAAAGGTATAGACATCAATCGTATTCATGGGACAGGCCCTGGAGGCGCCATTGTCGCTGAAGATATCCTGCATGCCATCGGCCAGCAAGGACCTGCCGCTGCTGCACCGGAGATCCATGTCCCTGGCGACGGAAGGCCGATGAATCCCATGGAACAGGCCATATGCCAGTCCATGACTGCTTCACTGACCATGCCGACCTTTCATGTCAGCATTCATGCCAAACCTGAAAAGCTGACCCAGGCTGCAAAAAAAGCGGGCATCTCGGTCACAGTGGCCATTGCCAAGGCCTGTGCCGTGGCCATGCAGAAACACCCCTCGCTCAACTGGGCCTACCAGCCTGAATACCGTATCGTTGAGCGCAGCAATATCGATATCGGCATGGCCGTTGCTGTCGAAGGGGGGCTGGTGGTCCCCGTATTGCGACACTGTGAAGATCGGGATCTTGACGATCTGAACAATGACTGGAAAGCGCTGCTTGACAAGGCCCGCAGCCGTCGTCTGACACCTGACGATTATGCCAACCCGACCTTCATGGTCTCCAATATGGGAATGATGGGAGTCAGCTACTTTGATGCCATCCCGACTCCGGGAACTGCTGCGATACTTGCCATTTCCACCACAACGGAACAAGGCATGCCCCTGACCATCACGGCAGATCATCGTGTCGTCAACGGTGCAGATGTGGCCCAGTACCTGCAGACCCTCAAGCAGACCATCGAACAGCCCGAGTCCTGGATGGGACCCATGGGACCTGCCATCCCTGAAGGGAACTGGGACTATGATGTCGTAGTAATCGGCGGAGGACCTGGAGGCGAAGACTGTGCCAGAGATCTGGCCGGACATGGCATCAAGGTCGCCATGATCAACGATGCACCCTTCCCCGGAGGGGAGTGCCTGTGGCGTGGCTGTATCCCGTCCAAGGCCTGGCGGGCTGCGGCCGACCGCATCCGTGATCGGGCCCATGATGCGCATCTGGGCGTAAAGGGCACGACCAAGACCTCTCTGGATTGGAATGCACTGGAAAAGACCCGTCGAAATGTTCTTGAGACACGCGGGGACATGGCACTTAAAACCGACAAGGGGGTGCGCATCGATGTCATTCAGGGCTATGGTCGCTTTGAGACCGATCACAGTCTCTTCGTTGACACTTCTGGCAATAGCGATGATCCCCATGTCCGTGCCACGCCTGGAAATGGCAAAGAAGGTCGGAGCATCTCCTTTGGCTGCGCGGTCATCGCGACTGGCGCTCCCCCATTCGTTCCCCCGATTCCAGGTGCCGAAGAGGGACTCAAATCTGGTGGCGTTCTGACCTCGGATACCGTTTGGAGCCTGAAAAACCCACCCAGGAAACTGGCGGTTATCGGCGGAGGTGCAATTGGAGTTGAAATGGCCCAGATCTTCCAGGATTTTGGCAGCGAGGTCATCCTGTTGGAGGCCATGCCCAAGATCCTGCAGGAGGTCGAACAGGAGATCGCCGGGCAACTCGCCACAATTCTGAATGAAGACCCCAATTTGACCGTCTATACCAATGCCAAGGCCAACAAGATCAGCGGAAAACCCGGCAAGATGACCTTGACGTTCAGCGATGCAGACAACAAGGCGCACACGTTCACCTGCGATCATATCCTTATGGCCACTGGCAAGCGTCCCATGCTCGACGGGCTGCAATTGGACAAGGCGGGTGTAGAATCCGAAAATGGTGTGATTCGTGCCAATGCCCGATGCCAGACCTCGGTTCCACATATCTTTGCCGTCGGTGATGTAATCGGCGGCCTTATGCTGGCGCATACTGCTGGACAACAGGGACGTGTTGCTGCCTCGACCATACTGGGTGAGGACATGAAATATGACGAGAGCAAGGACAGTGGCGTCATCTTTACCCGTCCCGAGGCGGCCTTTGTTGGACTGTCGGTTACGCAGGCCAAAGAAAAGGGTATTGATGCGGTCGAGGTCAAGATGCCAATGAGCATCGACGCCAAGGCCATGATTACCAATGAAACCCTGGGCATGATCAAGATCGTTGCGGACAAAAAGACCGAACGTATTATCGGCGTCCATTTTCTCGCGGATCATGCCGATACCCTGATCGGTGAAGGCGTCATGATGGTCAGCGGCGAGATGACGCTCAGTCAGGTTGCTCAGGCCATTCACCCCCACCCCACCCAGACCGAGATGTTCGGAGAGATGGCACGACGCCTGCTTTCCCGTCTTCGTCGTTCCAAAAAATAATCCAGCAGATCCTGATCATGAGCAAAGGCTCCTATCGCTGTTGCAACATTTCCATCAATCCGGGAAGTTTTCGTGAATACGATATCCGTGGCGTTGCCGATGTCGATCTTCACGACGATTTTGCCTACACCCTGGGGAGGGCCTACGCCGATCGGTTACGAGAAGCGGGTGGTCAGACCGTGGCTGTTGGAAGGGACTGTCGTCTATCCGGACAAAGATTGCAAACGGCCCTGATCACCGGTCTTGTCGAAGGCGGCGCACAGGTGCATTCCATCGGCATGGTACCGACTCCGTTGCTTTATTTCTCGGTCCATCACCTGGATCTGGATGGTGGCATCCAGATTACCGGCAGCCACAACCCGGCCGAGTACAATGGCTTCAAGATGATGCTTGGCAAGGACTCCGTTCATGGTGAACAGATACAGGACCTTCTGAATCGCATGCAAGGTGGGGCATTCACATCGGGGAAAGGAGAAAGCATAGCACGGGACATTGTTCCCGATTACCTGAATTATGTTACCGCCAACATCGCATTGAAACGTCCTCTCAAGATCGTTGTGGACGGTGGCAACGGTGCCGGAGGGCAAATCGGTGCTGAACTGTATCGCCGTCTTGGGTGCGACGTCATTGAACTGTACTGTGAACCGGATGGAAGCTTCCCCAACCACCACCCAGATCCCACTGTGGAGGAAAATCTTGTAGATATCCGTCGGGCGGTGGTCCAACATGGTGCAGACCTCGGCATTGCCTTTGATGGCGATGCCGATCGCATCGGTGCCATTGATGAGACGGGACAGATCATTTGGGGTGACATGCTGATGGTCCTGTTTTCACGTCAGGTCCTGCAGGAAAATCCCGGGGCAGCCATCATCTCCGAGGTCAAATGTTCACGCAACCTGTACAACGATATCGAAGCCCATGGTGGTCAGGCCATCATGTGGAAGACCGGCCATTCTCTCATCAAGAGCAAGATGAAGGAGACCGGAGCCAAGCTGGCAGGTGAGATGAGTGGGCATATCTTCTTTGCAGACCGTTATTTCGGCTTTGATGATGCCCCCTATGTTGGGGCCAGATTGTGTGAACTGCTGTCGGCATCCGATCGGACTCTCACCGGCATGCTGGCAAACCTGCCCAAAACCAAGACCACACCTGAAATCAGGGTAGACTGTCCGGATAACATCAAATTTGGCATTGTTGAAAAGGCACGCCAACACTTCGGCAAGGACTACAACCTGATCGATATAGATGGCATCCGTATCGAATTTGATGACGGTTGGGCCCTGCTGCGTGCCTCCAATACCCAACCGGTTCTGGTCCTGCGTTTCGAGGCAGAAACCGAGGAGCGCCTGCAGGAACTGCGACAGTTACTGGAAGGCTGGTTGAAACAGGAAATTCATAGCTGACATCTCTATCTCTATGCAAAAACGAATCAACAAGGTTGTACTCGCCTACTCTGGAGGGCTGGATAGCTCCACCATTGTCAAATGGCTGCAGGAAACCTACGACTGTGAAGTGATCACCTTCACGGCCGACCTGGGTCAGGGTGAAGAAGTCGAACCGGCGCGAGCCAAGGCCCATAACCTGGGCGTACAGCATGCCGTGGTCGAGGATCTTCGCGAGGAATTTGTGCGGGATTTCGTCTTCCCCATGTTTCGTGCCAACACCCTGTACGAAGGAGAGTATCTTTTGGGAACCTCCATCGCACGACCATTGATCGCCATGAAGCAGATCGAGATTGCACGTGCGCATGGCGCTGAGGCCGTTGCTCATGGCGCGACCGGCAAGGGCAATGATCAGGTACGCTTTGAGCTGGGTTATTATGGACTGCAACCGGATATCCAGGTCATCGCACCGTGGCGGGAGTGGGACCTCAATTCAAGAGAAAAACTCCTTTCCTATGCCGAAAAGCATGGCATTCCCATCGATCGTTATGGACAAAAATCTCCCTATTCGATGGATGCCAACCTCCTGCACATCTCTTACGAAGGAGGGCGTCTCGAAGATCCGTGGAATGCCCCTGAAGAAACCATGTGGCGCTGGACGACCTCACCCGA
>RFGN01000772.1 GCA_003696645.1 Gammaproteobacteria bacterium
CCTGCTACCGCTCTTTGTCGGTGCACAGACGCTGTCCGGCAACGAGCGTCTTCGTGTCATCGACGGTGACACTATCTGGATGCCCACCATCAACGACATCATCAACCTGATGGGCTCTGGTGGTGCTTTGACATCAGTAGGTCTTACTATGCCTGGTGGCTTTAGTGTCAGCAATTCACCATTGACCTCTGATGGTGTCATTTCTGTCACTAACAATATGGCAGCGGGTTTTGTCAAGTCTACTGGGGTAGGTGGTGCATTCACCACTGTGCCAACGATTGATCTGAATTCAGATGTATCTGGCACTCTTCCTGTGACTAATGGCGGAACCGGCCTTGATACGCTTGGTGATCCAGGTCAAGTACTTGTTGTAGACAATTCAGGTTCAGGTCTTACCTGGTCTACTGTTCCTACTGGTTCGGGTACTCCAAATTACATCCCCAAGTGGTTGAATGTTGGCGGTCTAGGCAACTCTGTCATGTATCAGGGAACGAACGGCCATGTTGGTTTCAATACGACTTCTCCAAATTATGTCATTGATGGGCAGACTTTGGGAGGAAGTACGGATGCTTTGCGCCTGACGACAAACTCTTCGAACAGGTATATCACTTTTTCGAATAACCAGTTTGTACATGCTACTGGTAATCTTGATTACACGGATAATGTAGGATTACGTGTATTCAGCACTTCGAACAACAGTCCCTTCTTTGAATTGGGGACTGCGTCGTCACATGCAGGTTTTACATACACTACTTCTGGTGCTTCCAATAATAACAATCTTCGATTGGGTGTTGGCAGCACTACTCCATATCAATTCACATGGCGTAACGACTTTGGTACTGGCAGATATTTCATCAACATGACAAGTAACTCGAATATGATTTTCGGTTTGAAAGGTCTTTCGAGCAGTGATGATGGGATTTATCTTGAGTTACCGAGTAATACCTATGGAGATGCTATCCATTACAAGAAGGGTAGCTCAACGGCTTTCATGGTCACTTCGGATGGGCGTGTATTTGCAAGAGAAGGAGGTTCATTGACTTCTCCTGACTTTGCTGCTGTAAACAATAATGGCACAGGTTTGGCTATCAATTCAACTGATGTTCGTCTCAGAACCCATCGTCCACTACAAGAAGGATTGCGACCAGAATGAGATGTAGGGTCTCTCTTTGTTCTGCCGACTCAGAACCCATCGTCCACTACAAGAAGGATTGCGACTTCCATTGTCACTGTCTTTGCTTGTCGGGGCTGCCGCCTCAGAACCCATCGTCCACTAC
>RFGN01000129.1 GCA_003696645.1 Gammaproteobacteria bacterium
CACTGGATGTCTTGCATGGCAGGGTAATCAAGCATCTTAGTGTCGAATTTGCGATTCATTATGTTTCCTGTATTCGGAATAAATTGTTGGTTGGCGGAGTCATGGCCAATGATTTCCATTGGGCTACTCGCTTCCGACAGACAATGGTGGATCAGGAATCCTTTGCGATGGGGAAGGTGACTTCGCTTCCTTTGATTTACACTGCTTTCTCGACATCGGGGCGGTTCATGGTTTCGTTGGGTTATACGGGTTCCGGTATCTATGCATCTGAGGTTATTGATTTCGGCACGGGGAAGCGCATTAGACTTGAGAAAGACTTCTTTATCCTTGATTCGGAGATTGAGGATGTGCAGCCAGTCTTCTCTGACGATGAAACGATGATCGCCGGCGTGGATGCTGAACATGTGATGGTGTTTTCGCTGGAGACTGGGAAATTAAAATTATTGCTCAATCTTCCCCTTAAATACAATGGCAGAATCACCTTCTCTTCGGACAGCAAATCGATTTTTGTGGTGGGATATGATCGAAAGGCTCGGCAGTGGGATATTGCGACCGGCAAGCTGATGCGAGTGTATGCGGCTCATACAGAACGGGTCACTGGCGTTTCGGTCTCAAAATCATGGGGCTTGCTCGCGACGGGTTCGGAGGATGGATCGGTCCATATTTGGAGCATCAAGGGTGAACGAGACCTGGTGGCATCTGCTCCTTCAGAACAGATTGCCGACGTTCGCATGGTTCCAGCATCCGGGCATACTGACTCGATTCGTGATATAACCCTCTCCACCGATGGCCGTTTGCTGCTCACGGGATCCAGCGACAGAACAGCGATCATCTGGAATGTGCAACGGGGCCTGCCACTGCGTCGCCTGGAAAGAGACAAAGAAGGGATCACTGCAACCGCGTTCTCTCCAGGCTCTCGTTTGATCTTGACGGGCTCAAATGATGGCCGAGTCAGGCTTCGGCGCGCCGTGGATGGACGAGAGATTTGGCAGTTCAAAAGTGGGAGTTCGATCGATTCCGCCATGTTCTCGGGCGATGGGAGGATGGCCATGGTGGTCAGTGGCGGTTTCTGCTGGATATGGGATGTTCATCGAGGCGAGGAAGTCATGAGGCTGGGAGGGAATCGATCGTACTTGGTCGCAGCGACATTTTCTCCTGATGGCGACAGGATTGCGAGCATTGATCGCGATGGGGTCTTACGGTTCTGGGGCCGCATGAGCGGACGTGAATTGTTTTCAAAGGAGGGTTTTGGAGGTGCGATAGGCATTCGTTATGCCATGGGCGGCCAACAGCTTATGGTCATCACGAAAACGGCAGTGCAGATCATCGATAGCAGGGGCAAAATCCTGAATCGCATTAGTGGGTCTTTCGATCGGGCAGATGATGCTTGTTTTACACCGGATGGGCGCAGGGTGGTCATCACTGGGCGATCAGGGTTGGAGTTGCGTGATGCCATGACCGGGGCCGTTCGCGCGCGGGTTCCCCATTCTGAATTTGCTGATCACCCTAGGGTGACGTCTGATGGGCGTAAGTTGCTTGCATCTGTTCACGAAGGCATCCAGACATGGAGTCTGGAAAATATCAATGCATCAGCTATGAAGTTCGGAAAATACAGGGGCACTGGGTTGCATGCGTTATCCTTTTCACCAAATGGACAAGACTTGCTTTTGTGCAGTGATCTGACCTGTCGTCTGTGGAGCATGAATACCGGTCAGGAGTATCAACGACTGGTTGCGTACGATACGGAGCATTACCTTACGAAGGCCGGCGGAAGGGGCCAATTTGTGTCCGATGATCGCATCGCGACTTATGAGAAAGACTTGACGTCATCCGTGGTGGCCATCCATTTCTGGGATCGCCGGAGCGGGGCCTTGAAGCAGACCATGAGGGTAAGCGTAAAGGAGAGCCCGCTTGATGAACTGCATGTCGCATTCTCGGTTGATGGTGGCAAAGTCGCCGTTGCCTATGGCACCGATGTGACGGTCTGGCAAGTTGCCGGTCAACGCGAGCTTCTCAGATTATCAGGCATTCAATATCCTGTTTCTTCACTTGCTTTCTCACCCGATGGGCATGAGCTGGTCACAACTTCAGAAGTTGACGTTTTAAAGGGGACACCCGCCGACTACAAAAAGGGACTGCCTGTTCGGCTCTGGAATATAAGCACCGGGAAAGAAAAAGATTTTGGTGATTTTCGGGGTGGTGCTGCCCAAGTGTTGTTTACACGAGATGGCCGGCGAATCATTGCCATTCAATCGGGTGGCTGGATCAGCATCTTTGATCGGAATAGTGGAGATGAGTTGCAGGGTTTCTTGCCCTTCAATACTTCAGTGATCACCAGTTCGGCCATTTCTGCAGATGGGAATTTGCTGCTTGTCGGCACTGGCACTGATGGAGCAGCACTGATAGACCTGAAATCGCAACGATTAAGGTATCACTTTCAGGAACAGGCTCCTGGAGTCGATAGCGTGGCCTTCTCTGTGGATGGCAAATATGCTGTGACCGGCGGCAAAGATAACACCACGGTGTTCTATGATTTGTCGAGCGGGAGCTGGGCGGCAAAGCTCGTTTCGACGGGGGCCTATGAAAAGGGTGCATGGGCTGTTGTGACGCCGGACGGTCGTTACGACAGCAGTCAGCCAGGAAATGTGCGAGCATTTTCATATGTGATGAGGGATGACCCGTTTCAACCGTTACCCGTAGATATATTCATGAGGGAATACTATGAGCCTCGTTTGCTCGGGCGCATTTTGGCAGGTGAAAATATGCCGCCGGTTAAAGTGTTATCCGAGCTGAATCGGGTTCAGCCTGTTGTACGGATTGATTCTGTTGAAATGGAAAGCGGCAACACCGTCAGGGTGACAGTGGAGGTGCGTGAAGGGGTTGGCAAGAATCATCAGCGCAGCGGCGCTCGCGATTTGCGGCTGATGCGCGACGGTCAATTGGTGGCGTATGCGCCTCGGAAGTCCGGAGCTATTTCCTTATCTGATGGAACAGCAAGGTTCACATTCGGACACATTAAATTGTCGAGCATGAATGAGCATGAAGTGAAGTTCTCTGCTTATGCGTTCAACAACGATGGAATCAAGAGCGCCACGGCATCAAAGGTTTTTGATCCACCCATTAACTTATTCAAGCGTACGCCTCGAGCCTATCTGGTATCGATTGGGGTGAACCGTTACGAGAATGCGGCCTGGAACCTGACATATGCGGCCAATGACGCTGAATCCTTTCAACGCGTGATTCCAGATCAGTTGAAGCGCTCCGGACGTTTTGCTGAAGATGATGTGGTGTCTATTCCGCTTATATCACGAGAGGGTTCTGAAACGGCGGCAACGAAAGCGCGTATCAAGGCTGTCTTTGACTTGCTTGCAGGAAAGCCCATTGATCCGGACGTATTGGCTTCAATTCCTGAAGCAGATCGGATTCGGCCCGCCAACCCTGAAGATACGTTGATCATCACCTATTCGGGCCATGGATACGCCGACATAAATCGCGAATTCTACCTGTTTCCCCATGATATAGGAGTGGGTTCGAAAAGGTCGGTGGCTCACGATGTGCTAAGGCATTTGGTTTCCAGTGAAGAATTGTCGTTATGGCTCCGCGATGTGGATGCGGGTGATATCGTCATGATCATCGATGCTTGCAACTCAGCCGCAAGTGTCGAAGGTTCTGGATTCAAACCAGGCCCGATGGGCAGTCGTGGACTGGGTCAACTGGCCTATGACAAAGGCATGCGCATCCTTGCAGCCAGTCAGGCCGAGAGCCAGGCACTGGAAAGTTCATTGATTCTTCATGGCGCATTGACTTATTCACTAGTTGAAGAGGGCATAAAACAGCATCTTGCGGATTATTGGCCTCAAGATAACAGAATCATGATGAACGAGTGGCTTAACTATGCTGTCAAGCGCGTGCCGAAGCTTATTCGGGAGATTCAGTCCGGTTCTATCTCAACCGCGCACAGAGGGGCATCTTCGGTTATCCAAGAGAGTGGCAACCTGTCCCCTTATGCACAGCAGCCCAGTCTGTTTGATTTCCATAAGCGTCGTCGTGATATTTTATTGGCGGGAACCAACTGAAGTGTGCATGAAGTTTTGCTCCTTCATGACAGCGTGCGCCTCATCCTTAGAACATACGCGAACAAATTGGAGTTCCAGAAAGGGAGGGAGCTTCGACCTAAGAAAAGTGCGTGGCTCAACTTCAGTGTTGCAAAGGTGCCTGATAGAGGATCGTTCTTCGCATCTGAACCTATGTGTCTCGATGTGCAGTGCATGAGATGAGGAGCGAAGGTTGATGGAGATGTTGATCTCGTTTCAGCGGGGATTGCCGAGGTTCGTTGCTACGTGGGTTGTGGTACTGCTTTCATCGCAATTGGGTTGGGCTGGCCGGTATTTTGATTCGGGCGTGGCGGGCTGCCGGATCGAGCCGCCGGTGCATGTGGGTGTGGTGCGGGATCGGGCGCTGGATGAACGCTGCGGCACGACGCTCTATTTCTCGCGCGATTTTCGCAAGCGCTACGACAAGCCGGCCTTCAAGCAGGGC
>RFGN01000773.1 GCA_003696645.1 Gammaproteobacteria bacterium
CGAGCACCAGTAGTGGACAAGTTTGTCTTCCACCAGTTGATTGCCGGACCAGCATACGAGATGTAAGAATTAGAAGAATCTCCGTCATATAGTCTTAGCATGAGTTTCCTTTACGACTTGCTGTATGGTGTTAGACCATCAGTGGTGCCCACGATACTTCACCAGGTACTCCTGTATCATCGACTTCGATCTTGTTGATCAGACCAGATCGACCCTCATAGGCGTACCTCTGGATCGTACTACCAGCAGGTACACGTTCAGCAATGACCGTGCTGGTACCGTCAGATCCATCAGTGACGGTATTCAACCCATGGATATACAC
The DNA here is from genome assembly GCA_003696645.1 of Gammaproteobacteria bacterium. GTDB lineage: Bacteria > Pseudomonadota > Gammaproteobacteria > J025 > J025 > J025. The sequence goes on from RFGN01000773.1 coordinate 323, forward strand.
CAGCAGGTCCTGGCTATGAGCAGTGATCTCGACTCCCTTCAAGGGAGAGCCGTGTACGTTACCATTACTGTCCTGGGAACTTGAATAGTTGTACGCATCGAAGATGGTTTCCAATCCTCCAGCCAATGTCTGTTGAAAACCTGTACGTCCTGCGGTTACTGCCATGATAAATGCTCCTTACAAAATAAGTAGTAGAATACTGAGAATAACGATAATGATTGCTCCAATACCCAAGATCTGTCCTGTTAGGGAGATCAGGTAATCCCACAGTTCAGGAGGATCTGGGTATAGCGAATGCGTGGTCATGAAATCTCCTGTTCAATCGGTCATCATGGTTTCAGCAATCTCCAAAGCTGAGGGCAAGACAGGCGAGCCAGGTGGTTGCCACCAGATGCAACCGTTACCGTACCTGTTGCACGTCTGTAGTATGGTACTCCAGTACTCATCACCAATGTAGGCGGCTTCCATCTCTGCCATAGAAGGCATGGGGTCCCACTTACGGATGGTGGTAGGATTGACAACAGGCATCGTCCTACCATACAGCTGTAAGGCACACTTTAGAAGATTTTTCAGGATCTCCTGGAGAGTTTCAGTCCCATCCATATGGTCCAAGATTTTGATACGCTTCTCCGTGAGATAGAACGGACCACAGAATGCAGTACCAACATGGCGAACACTGAAGAAGTAATCGACAGCCTGTTTGTGTTTATGATGACTTGGCAACCATGCACGGAACCTGTTACCATGCGCCTGGTCAAACACACCAACATCTATGGTACTTAGGCATAGTTGGCGAGCCATTATGATGATATCATCAATCAG
>RFGN01000130.1 GCA_003696645.1 Gammaproteobacteria bacterium
CGGCCGTTATCTCCCATCACACGCTGACAAGAGAAACGGCCGTTACGCCCACCACATGCTGGAAAAGGAACGGCCGTTACCCCCACCACACGCTGGCAAGAGGAACGGCCGTTGCACTTTACCAATTTCTAGAGATTTAATCCGTATCTATTACCCCATAATAATCGGCAAGAAACTGCGTAATTACCTCTAGATCTTCCTCGTTCGATAACTCAGGCAGGTATGCTTCCACCGCGTTCTTGACCGCATCCTTGAATTGAACCCAATCTGATGTTTGCTTCGACACAAACGGATCCAGCCGCCGCACCAACTCGTAATTACTGGCGATATTGAGGTCCACCATCTTCTTCTCTAAGGGCGGTGCAGTAGGCAATGGGAAATCTGGCAAAATGCGGCTTACAAATGTGACACGATGAAAAACACGCCAACACTTTGGTTTCTTGTTCGACTGGTTAGCCTGACGCAATGCAATTGCGTTTGGGTGATTACTCTGCTCTAACCAAATTGGATCTATGACCTTGCCAAAAAGATCCTCAAAATTACTCGATTGCGGTTCCAGATAAAAAGTCATGAAACGATAGGCATCAACCTTGCCGGGGTGGCTAACCGGGTTATTGCCTTGGTAAACGCGGCGCACACCACTGTCCGTGTCACCTTCAGTTTTATATTCGTACTTCTGCAGATCATCCGGCACGGATAGCTGCACATCAATCCTGAACGATTCTTCGGCATCCTCGTTCTTGGAGTTAATCTGGTTGACGCTGCCGTTAATCGTGCCGCTCAGCCCCAGCGAGAAGCTGACAATCCCACTCACACCACCTTCAAACCCTCCCGTTGCGTTACCCGACAATGTATAGCTTCCGCTACTGGACGTGGAACGCACTTGAGAGACCTGTGTGGATTCTTCGAAAAAGCCGCCATCAGCTGTCCAAACATAGGTATTTACGAGGTTACGCCGCGCGTATTTCTTTACCAGGCTCTTATCTGCAGCTGCATACTGGATGGCGCTGGCAACTGTGGTGCCTAGTCCAGCAGCCAATGTCATGCCGGCCAGAATAGGCACACCGCCTGGGAGCAAGCCGATGATGCCAGTGCCTGCAACCTGTTCTATGCCGGGTTGCAGCTTTTTCAACATCTTTGCACCGGCGGGAAGGGTATCGAAATTGTCGTAAAACGCCTTCAGTTTCTGTTCCTCGCGCTCGATCCGTTTCTTCAGCGCATACGCTTCTTTCGGTTTAAAGTAGCTGTACTCGCCATAACCCTTGGCGCCTTTGTAATCGGGATCCAGCACGACATCTTGCGATGTAAAGCCGATCCTCCCGTCGAGTGTACCTTGTTTGGTGTAACGATTGTTGAGCGGGAAAGGAATGATATTCGTATCTTTGGGGATGTCGGGATTAGGCAACATCCGGAATGCAACCAGAGTTCCTGTATGTTCGAGACGCAGTGCAAAGATATCGGCCGTTTCCGACTCCACAAAGGCAAACCCCATGTTGGCAGGAATAAAACGGCGCGTTAATTCTGGATTGACCCACTGGCGCTGATCAGGAACATCCCAACTACCACCGAGCGCAGCTGAACTATTGCGGGTCACTGTTTGACCGGCACTGTAGCTCTCGCCACTGCTCCAGGCGCCGCTCGTTTCCATACCTAACTTCAGTTTACTTTGTGCCTCAAACTCCATTTCCTCCGAGATACCGACTCCCATAGGGGCCGTGACAATGCTCAACTTGCCTTTGGCTCCCATCGACGCCTCACCTTCGAAGCTTGTTGTATAGCCGTCTTCCTGGGAAGTCGAAATAGTATAGCTGACGCTGTCCGACTCAACTAGCGTCACCTGGCTGGCACCGTTGAACGATTTAAACGTCCGCTTATAGCCCTCTGTCAAGTTCTCACTCGGCACAGGAGGCGCGCCTTCGATATAGCCGACAACCTGGGGATCGAACTGCGCTTGACCGATCCACTCAGTGACCAGATTACCAACCTTATAGCCCGTAGACAGGAACCATTTGCCATTGCGGGTGTAAGCATAGCAACGTTTGTGGATGCCGTGTGGTGTTCCGTCAGGGGCGCGCTGCATGTCGGCGTATTCGGTCACAGCGGGACGACCGCTGATAGTCTTGTGGAAGTCATTCTTGATGCCGGCCAGCGCCGAACGCACCTGGGCCGTATCGTTAGAGATGGGGGCGGTGGAGAGGACTTCTGTCGGCCGGTTTGCTTTGGTGGCAGGAAACGCCAGATGGTTGCTTTTCAGCCCCACGTCTTTGACTTCTTCCTGCATTGTACCGCCGTTCAGCACCAAATGATCGAAGGTATAGTAGGCGATCAGGTCGCGTTTTTCCCCCTTGAGACGCGTAAATACATTATCCAGAACCTCCTCTTGACGTCGTACCGTCTTCCAAATGCGGACTTCCTCGATGTCGCCATTGAAGAAAGCGTCGTAATCCCCACCTTGCCGCAGTCTGGCGCCAAGTGTGAACTGATCAATGCCAATGGCAGGCCGGCTCATTGACCGGGTCTTAACGACTTGCCCATTACGGTAAAGCTTAAAGCTCGACGCCTCCGGATCGGGATTCTTGACCCACGTCGTACCCGTCAGACGGGCGTGATTCTCGCCTTTCGCATCATAGGCAACATTTCCACCATTTTCCTCCACACGCCACCATGCGGTCAGCCCTTTTTCGTTTCCTTTCAAGACACGCACGAACTCATCTTGTTCCAAAGCCCTGCCCCAGATACGAACCTCGCTGATGATGCCGTGAAATTGCGCTTTCTGTGTATTGCTGATATAGCTGCGACCGATAAACAGTTGCCCGTTATTGCCTCTGGGTTTTCCATCTGTATGATGGATATGAGTCGGTTCATGTGAACCAACATACAGGTAAATGTCATCATACCTGTCAAACGAAACCGACTCGACCGTTTCAATGGTTTGGGTTTTCTCAACCATTTCCACGTTGCCCTCATCATCCGGTTTAGCGCCCTCCTTCGGCACTTTGTAAGTGATTTGTTTCTTCCCCTTTTTTTCGTTCCTCTGCTGGCCACTTTTGCGAACAATGGCTATATGCTGTGGTTTCCCGGGTTCAATGCGATTCTTAGACGGGTAGACGAAGTTGTGACCCTCTTCATTCTCAAATGCGAAAACGAGATTGCCTTGTTCGTTGATGTACAGGGCATATGGAACACTACCCTCCGCCCCGCTGTCCATCATCCCCTTGGAAAGAATACCCTGTTTACGTCCCAAACTCTCCAATCGGATAAACGCCTCGATGGTCAAATCGTCGGTAATATTGAGCATCGGTGAATTGCCGGCGTCACCATAATCGTTGCCGCTGAATTTCAGCGCATATGACTGGTCAAACACTGCCGCGAAATGCTGCCAGCTTCCGGCTGTATAAACCTCTTTGGAAACAATAGCGTCTTCTCCAACTACGGCAAAACAGGTGTAGGTATTCAGCGGAGAATCGGCCAATGGCGACGTCGTCAGATTCCCCTTCAGGATTCCGTGATGCCCGTGATCCGAGCGGTCGTGCGCATCATGATCGGCAAAGTTATAGTAGCCAACCAGGCCTGGTTCACTACCGCTGATCTGGCGGTGCCAGTTTGCCCTGATGTCACCTTCGCTGCGAGCCACATTCCAAATGCGTACTTCATCAATGTTACCATTTAAAAATCCTGCGAATGATCGTCCAATATAAAGTGTTTCTGTGCCTTGAAAGCTTTCCGTTGCGGTATCCTTCGCCACCTGCTCCCCGTTGACAAACAGCACTCTTTCCCGGTTCCTTGCATTGTAGCGACAGGCAAGGTGATACCACACCTTGCTTTTCAAAGGTTCTGAGGCTTTCAAGTCGTTGTCATAAAAGCCAATGTATGGTTTACCTCCTCGGACAATAAAATGTAATCCCTTGTTTCGGCTTGCTTTCAGATTTCCGATAATCGATTGATCTCTATCGGTTGTGTTCAGACGCACCCACGCTTCCAATGTGAAATCGCCGTGGAGAGCCGTACTGGAAAGCGTAGGCAACTCTACATAGTCGTCTGTGCCACTCATTGTCAAGGCCGATTTAAGCGCTGCTTCTTTCAAACCCAGCCCATAGTTATCCTTTCCGCTGTGGGCATGGATCACACTTGCTTCACCTGCCACAGTAGCCGGGTTGATCCAGGCCTCTAGTGTAAGGTCGCCCTCTCGCACGAACTTCGCGTGCTGCTCACTGCCGATGTATTGGACCTTACCATCAAACGCCAGCGCTGTGCCTGGCGCGTCGGCTGTCCACCGCGGACTTCGGGCTTCACGAATAAGGGTAGCTGTGCCGTTTTGCACTTCACCTTTGGCTGCACTTCCATCAACAATGATGTGCATAGACCCTTGGGCAAGTGAGAAACCCGCCCGGTTGACCGTGGCCTTGGCATAATTGTAAGAAACAGAGTCTGCTGCCTTGCCTGCCTGCTTGTTTGCTACGCCGTTCAACGCTTGGGCAAATATAGTCGCTTTGCGGGGAACATCGGGCCATGTCTCTGTCAGCCCCGTTTCCGGGTTGCTGATCGTGACCAGACAATGATCGGCATCGCTGCCATCTGCAACCGTGATGGTCGTCTGGTTAAGATGATCCGAAGCCATCATTGATTCCACTGCCAGAGTGCCCTCACTGGTCGATAGTGACCATTTGGCGCGGGCCGTGCGAACATCGTAGTAGGCGGCAAAAAACTGCTGGTTGACCCCCTTGAAATACATTTTGACGCGACCAATCGCGCTTTCGAAGAGCGCCGGCTGGGCATCTGTATAGGCAAAGCCCAGCAGCGCCGAAGAAACGGTCAGCCCTTGCCGGTCAGTGTGGCAATGCGGCATTGGCATGGGCGGAGGCGTTCCAAATCGCATCTTTCGCAATTCAGCTAAACGAGCAGTCTTTCGGCGTAATAGATCTCTCAATTTTGCCAACTCTGCCTCTTCTCGTTGGAGTTCTTGCTGGATGCGTGCCTGCTCAGCCTGCTTATTGGCTAATTCTGTGCGTTTTTCCGGAAGTTTATTGCTTGTTTTTACTAGCTCGTTGTACTGCTTCTCAAGTCGCTCGTATTCCTGTTGTGCCGTTTTACGCTTGTTAATTCTTGTTTGCGTTTCATGCACTTTGAGGCTGGCAATATCATCATTCCAGTGGTCTCCCACATAAGTTGTGGAACTATAAAAGCTCTTTGTTTCACCTTTGAAGTTATCTTTCCAGAACACCTCAACCCATACACCATCGTCTAACTCAATGGAACTAATCCTATCGCCCCACTTATCGTCAGAAAGAATGCCCTTCTCCATTACTATGTTATCTAGGTCTGAGATCTCCGTGCCGGCAGGAACGGCAAGCCCATGTCCTCCATAATCTTTGTCTTGATAGATTCTTGCATAAGGTGTTTTCTTCAACTTTTTCAGTTGGATGAGTGCATTGTCGTGCTGATCCTTTATAGCAGACAAATCGCTCACATCTCTTTCCCACGCGTCAATGGTCGATTTTAATTGGCTTATCCCACTGTTCAACCGAGCTAGGTTTGCCCGTTTTGTTGCTACGTCTTGTTCAAGCGTTTTGACTTGCTGCTGGAATGATGGCAGTTCTCTTTCCAGGCCGATCAACTCACCAATCACCTCATCACGGGTCTGTCCACCAAGGTCATTGATAAGTAATGGGGGAAGTGGTACATAGTAGGTCTCTTGGTTTGGGGAATTGGACGGTTTTAGCTTTGCCAACTCTACCTCTTCTTGTTGGAGTTCCTGCTGAAGGCGTTTCTGCTCAGCCTGCTTATTGGCTAATTCTGCGCGTTTTTCCGAAAGTTTATTGCTTGTTTTTACTAGCTCGTTGTACTGCTTCAAAAGCCGGTCGTATTCTTGTTGTGCCGTTTTACGCTTGTTAATTCTTTCTTGCGTTTCATGTACTTTGAGACTGGCAATATCATCATTCCAGTGGTCTCCCACATAAGTTGTGGAACTATAAAAGCTCTTTGTTTCACCTTCGAAGTTATCTTTCCAGAACACTTCAACCCATACACCATCGTCTAACTTAATGGAACTAATCCTATCGCCCCATTTATCGTCAAAAAGAATGCCCTTCTCCATTACTATGTTATCTAGGTCTGAGATCTCCGTGCCAGCAGGAACAGCAAGCTCATGTCCTTTATAATTTTTGTCTTGGTAGAACCTTGCATAAGGTGTTTTCTTCAACTCGTTCAGTTGGGTGAGTGCATTGTCGTGCTGTTCCTTTATAGCAGACAAATTGCTCACATCTCTTTCCCACTCTTTTTCCCACGCATCAATGGTCGATTTTAATTGGCTTATCTCACTGTTTAGGGTCTTCAATTCAATACGCTTTGCCTCAACACGCTTTGCCACAATTTCTGTTTGAGACAGTGCTTCAGCTAATTTACCAGTGTGGCTCACGCCAAAATCAACGGCTGCAATGAAATCCCGCTGCCGATCCTCATCTGTATACGGATCCGCCCCCCCCGTGACGGCGCAGAGCAGCAACCGCGCATGTTGCTTGATGTGCTTGTCGTTGCCTGCATCTTCCTGCTCGTAATAGAGTCGAGCAGCCAGTCCGTTACTGACTGTGCGCCCTTCGAGCACAAAAGACGTTTTTTGCATTTTGGAATCGTTCTCGGGATCATCAACTGGCACCAGAGCCTTCCCGGTAAACGGGCATTTCCCCGGGTTACGCTCAAGCACACTCGACTGGTACTTCTTGTCGGGGCTGGTATAAAGTTGTGTACCCAGTGTGTTAAAATAGCCGTCATCATCCCGCTCGATGTTATAGCCATCGATCTGTTTTGTGGTGGCATTGTAGGCAAAAATCTGCCATCGCTCCACGTCAGCGACAATCGTAGGCAAGAGCGTGACGGTAAAACAACCATGCTGGAGCGAGCCAACAAAGTCCAATTCTTTGGTTGGTTCATAAAAGGGCTTGCCTTCCATATCTTTGGCACCCAGGCTGTCCTTGGACGAAGCCGGGCGGAAGCGATTGCGACTGCGGCGAAAACGCACTTCACGAGGAAGAGCGAGTGTAGTTCCTGTCAACACGTAGCGATCGACAAGCAACGTTCCATGTACAAGTGGTACTTTTTGGCCCTCGCTGTCGGTAACATATTTACCATTAGGTTTGGCCGAGGCATCGCCCGTTTCCAATTTATGCACCATGTCTTGATGATTGGAAGCGATCGCTTGCCGGAAGAGATAGATGTACTGGTTGTCTGTGACCACCTGAAAGGGGGCATCAGCCGATAAACGGGCCGTTGTCGAGAGGAACGGATCCATCTCCGATTTGGAAACGGCATGAGGTTCAACCTCTATCCGTGTGTCCAGTTTGACGGTAGGCATAGTGACGGCGCTGAGCGAGCCATAGCCAACCTGTTCGATTTCACGAGGAAATGCCACCGGTTGTGGGTCATTTGACCAATAATTGACATCCAGATCGCCTTTACTTTGATCCTCATGGGCGACATCAAGCACAGTGTAGAATATCTTTCGGCTGTCATCCATTGCAAAGGCAACCACTGTGCCGCGATGATTGACCATAGCGACATGATGATAATGCTTGTTGGCATAAGTTCTAACAAAATCCTGCTGAAATTGATCGTTCATTAGTTCTCTCCTGTTTCTTCAGTACTCTCATGTGGTATCGAGTAAGGATATGGTATCGGGGCTGCACCCTCGTTTTAGATCAATTCCTGGCGCTCATTAATAGGCGCTGGGTGCGTTGCCATCATTAATAATACACAGCTACCGCCGCCACGTTATTACGGCTCGTCCTGATCTAGCGTGTCAGCCACAAAATTATTGAGTGCCATCGCTTCCCCATAGGGAGCGAGCAAGGTTTGGAGCTTTACCATATCTTTGACTGGATACCGCTGCCTGGTACTAACATCCTCAATAAGCGCTCGCCATTCCGGTTTTGCGCCATCGCCTGTCTCTGTTTCGCGCCACAGGCGGAGAATCAGGACATGGGTGGAAGTTTCGTCTGCATAATCGCTCATTAAGTTTATTTCCCTTCTTTGTGCGCTTTTACCATACCAGACCGCTATCACGCTGCTATCACGCTGTTATCAAAATGGGAGAGAGATTGGAGATTGGAGATTAGAGATTACCCCAATCCCCAATCTCTAATCTCCCCACTCTTTAACCGTGCCACCAGGGCCATCGCTTGCTCAAGCGACTTTTGCGCCGCTTGCATCGTCTGCACGGCGGCCTGCAGTTGGGCGGTCGCTTCTTGCAAAGTCGGCTCATTGGCGCTGTTTTCGTTCAAGGCGGCGGCTTCTTGCCCATGACCACCATCTGAGCCGGTCAGCAGCCGCCGGTAGAGGGCCTCGGTCTCGGCCGCGGGGGTGACAGCCAGTTCGCTTTCCAAGGCTTGGCAGCACACCTGGTACTGCTGCAGGGCTTTGGCGCGACGGCCGTTTTCCACATACAGCCGCATCAAAGTCCGGTGA
>RFGN01000774.1 GCA_003696645.1 Gammaproteobacteria bacterium
ATGGCGATACCTGGCACCGTGTGCGCATCGGCCCCTTTGCCGACCTCCAGCAACTGCGCGCCGTGCGCAAGCGCCTGTCCAACCACCACATCAAGACCCTCGTTACGCGCGAGGCGGGGTAGCCTTACCGGCCGGATTCTACCTGCAGGTCAGTGGGCGTAACGCGCACGGTCATTGTCCTGCGCTGAAGCGGTATCTCAGGATTACGGGCGTGCACAAAGCGGCTCACATTCTGCCATTCGATACTTAACCGTGCAGTGTCTGTCTGATCCTTGTCTGTCGGCAGCAGTTCAACGGAAAGGACTTCGCCGCTAAGCGGCAGGCGAAAGACCGCCGCTTCCGGGAACTCGTCATAGGTGGCTACACTGAGGTAATAGATGTTTCCGCAAGGGCTGTCCGTTTCCGGGATGCAGTCGCGGTGATGCAAATCGGGCAGAGCATGTAGCCGCAATATCAGCGGTGCTACTCCCGTTGCTTCTTCAGGGGGTATATCCTTTGAAGTGCCGTAGGCAAGCAAGGAAGTCAGGGTGTCATAATCTACCTTTTCCCCTGCGGGGCAGTTTGCAATGTAAAAACTGGACACTGCGAGGAAAAGAAGCCTTTGCATGATGTTGCGAACGATCATTTCAATTCACCGAAAAGTGGATGTGATCAGCATGCCCCGGAACATGGTGAGGATGCCCTAGCTTCTGTTTCATTGCGGGCCCGAAGTTTTCCCTGTGATACGGTGATTTTTCGAAAGCTTTTTGAAGAGAATCTACAATTTCCTTGACCACGGGACTGGATGGATAATAAACAGAGATTTTCATTCCGTTGATTCTAGAGATATCAACGGCCTTTGCCTGGGCGTGCCGGCTTGGCATTTGGTGCTGGTCATTGGCAGATGAAATGTATATGCGCTTGAGAATCTGTCCAGGCGAAATTTTTTGACGCACCACATGATTCAGCATGACAAGAACATGTGGATGTACGTCCCTGTTCACTTCGGGGCCAAACTCGATGGTCACGCCATTGATCTCTGAAGGTATTTGAGGCATGGACTGTTCTGTCAATTATTGTTGATACCTGTTTCCGTGCCTGCTTGCCATTCAGGATGCCGGTTATATATAGCCTGCAGCCGTTCGAGCAGATCCGCGCGGTATGAGCCGTCTGTCGCAGAGAAAGCCTGTACGAGTGGAGCAAGGGCGGCCCTTTCCCTGAGGGCAAGGTCAGCAAGATCCTGAACGATGGGCGGCAAGATCCCAAAGGGATAACCGCTCTGTTCATGCAGGGGCATGAGTTCTTTCCAACGCTTAAATCGTGATGCCGACCGAATGAATGCCTGCCGGGATATCAGTTGATGCCGATAAAGGATATGGCTGTGCTGCAACCTTTTTATCGCGCTGTCTGGCACCGTGGATACAAGCGCGGTTTCCGCAACCTCGTCCAGAGGTATCCGGGCCAGGATGCAGGCAGCAAGGTAATCGCGTATTGTCGCGGGTGCGCGATCCAGACGCTGCTCCAGCAGAGAGTCAAACAGGACAGGCTCGGCGCTGAGGGGGCTTGCGGGCAGTAACGCGGCGATAAGCAACAGGCGTGGGAGGATGCCGTGCAAGATGACGCTCCTTGTCTTTATGAAGGAGCATATTCTAGCAAATGGAAGCGACCATGCCACCTGTGTGGTCCCCTTTGATAGAATCGCCCCATGGATGTCTCCCACATACTCGACGGGCTGAACGAGCGTCAGCGCGAGGCGGTCACGGCCCCGCAGCAGAACCTGCTGGTGCTGGCC
>RFGN01000131.1 GCA_003696645.1 Gammaproteobacteria bacterium
CAACGCCCCAAGATTCTCTGGATAGGGTGTTCAGACAGCCGTGTTGCCGCCAACCAGATTGTTGACCTTCCACCCGGTGAGGTATTCGTTCACCGCAACATCGCCAATATTGTGGTCCATACGGATTTCAATTGCCTGGCGGTGCTTGAATATGCCGTAGAAGTGCTCAATGTCGAGCATGTAGTGGTCTGTGGTCACTATGGTTGTGGTGGCATTCAAGTGGCACTGCAGGAACGCAGCGAAGGGTTTGTCGAAAACTGGTTGGAGCATATCCGTGATATTTATCAGGTTCATGCGGATGAGCTGGAGGCTGTTGAGGGAGAGGCGCGGGAAAATCTTCTGTGTGAACTGAATGTAAAAAAACAGGTGCAGAATGTCTGCAGAACCAGTATCGTCGAGCAGGCCTGGAGACGTGGCGATTCCCTTGCCATTCATGGCTGGATATACAGTCTTCAGGATGGTATTCTGCATGACCTTGATGTGACACAGGTGGGCAGAACTTGATTGACTCCATGTTCAGGGTTTTCCCGGGAAAAAAGAGAAAATACAGCAGGGTTCCGATGGTCCGCGAGGTTTTTGCAGATCTGGATACCCCACTTAGCGCCTACATGAAACTGGCAGAAGGCGACTATACCTACCTGTTTGAATCTGTGCAGGGAGGAGAAAAATGGGGGCGTTACTCGATCATTGGCCTGTCGGCCAGTGAGGTATACAAGTTCTATGATAAAACCCTGCAAGTATGGAGAGAGGGTGTCATGCAGTCTGAGGAGGAGGTTGATGATCCTCTTCAATGGATCTCGGAACGTCAGGCGGCCTTTACCGTACCCTCTATTAAAGGACTCCCTCGATTTACCGGTGGACTGGTCGGCTATTTTGGCTATGAAACAGTCGGTTATATTGAACCCAGACTGAAACTTGACGATCTCGATGACGAGATCCATGCTCCGGATATTCTGCTGATGTTGTCCGAAGAGGTGGTTGTATTCGATAACCTTTCCGGAAAGTTGTATCTGGTCGTCTACGTGGATCCACAAAAGGCCAATGCCGAGGCACGAGGCGAGGCACGTCTGAATGAGCTGGTTGAGAGGCTCAAACAGGGGCTTCCGGAGCAGATTCTGTCTCTGACTGACGAGAATGATATCTGTATCAGTGAAACAGATTTCAAGTCTGGAATGAGTCAGCAGGAATTCGAGAGGGCGGTTGAACGGGCCAAGCAGTATATCGTGGATGGCGATATCATGCAGGTGGTATTGTCACAGCGTTTGTCGATCCCCTTCAATGAAAGTCCGCTGAATCTTTATCGTGTCTTGCGGAGTCTTAACCCTTCACCCTACATGTACTATCTGAATCTTGGTGATATGCAGATTGTTGGAGCCTCCCCCGAGATTCTGGTTCGATTGGAGGATCAGAAGGTGACTGTCCGCCCGATCGCCGGGACCCGTCGGCGCGGCAGGGATGAAGAAGAAGACCGGGCCATGGAAAGAGAGCTGATGTCGGACCCCAAGGAGCGGGCCGAGCATATCATGCTGATTGATCTGGGCAGAAATGATGTGGGCCGGGTAGCCAGGACCGGAACGGTAGAGGTCAACGAGCAGATGGTTGTCGAACGCTATTCTCATGTCATGCATATCGTTTCCAATGTGACCGCAGAACTGAAGGAAGGCATGGATGCCATGGATGTGTTGCGTGCCACCTTTCCAGCCGGGACGGTAAGCGGGGCCCCCAAGATAAGGGCCATGGAGATCATTCATGAACTGGAACCGGTCAAGCGTGGTGTCTATTCCGGTGCGGTGGGTTATCTTGGCTGGGATGGTGCCATGGATACAGCCATTGCCATTCGTACAGCGGTGATCAAGGATGGCCAGCTGTACATTCAGGCTGGTGCCGGGATTGTAGCAGACTCGATTCCGGAGATGGAATGGAAGGAAACCATGAACAAGGGACGGGCAATATTTCGTGCTGTGGCGTTGATGAAACAGCAGTGTGACGAATAGCGAAGGGTATTTAGAATGCTGTTGATGATCGATAATTACGATTCCTTTACCTACAACCTGGTGCAATATTTTGGTGAATTGAAACAGGAGGTAAAGGTCTGCCGAAATGACCAGATATCCATTGCCGAGATCAGTGATATGAAACCGGATTATCTTGTGATTTCTCCTGGACCCTGCACACCGGATGAGGCTGGAATATCCATGCAGGTCATTGAGGAGTTCAAGGGGGTCGTGCCCATCTTTGGTGTCTGTCTGGGCCACCAGTGCATTGCCCAGGTGTTCGGGGGAGAGATCATTCATGCCAAGCGCATCATGCACGGGAAGACTTCGTTGATTCGTCATACCTCAAAAGGCGTATTCAGTGGCCTGCCCGATTCATTCGAGGCGACACGCTATCATTCTCTGGTGGTCAATCGGCAAAATATGCCGGATTGTCTTGAAATCACGGCCTGGACGGAAGATGAGAAAGGAAATATGGATGAGATCATGGGGATTCGTCACAGGAAATATCCGGTGGAAGGCGTGCAGTTTCACCCCGAGTCGATATTGTCCGAGTGCGGGCATCAACTGCTGAAAAATTTTCTGTCCATGAAGGTGGAGAAATAATGGAAATTCGTGATGTACTCAACAAGGTTGTGAGCTGCCATGATCTGACCGAGGACGAGATGGTCCAGGTCATGGAAGAGATCATGGCCGGAAATGCGACGCCGGCGCAGATTGCCGGTTTATTGATCGCGCTGAGAATGAAAGGAGAGACCCTGGACGAGATCACTGCTGCAGTGAAGGTACTACGTCGTCTTTCTGAAAGTGTTCCGGTCGACATTCCTGATCTTGTAGATACCTGCGGCACGGGTGGCGATGGCCTGAAGACCTTCAATATTTCCACCACGGCTGCCTTCGTTGTGGCGGCTGCCGGAGCTCATGTTGCCAAACATGGCAATCGTTCTGTATCCAGTGTCTCGGGAAGCGCAGATGTACTGGAGGCGGCTGGCGTAAATCTCGGCATCAAGCCTGAACAGGTGGCTGAGTGTATTGAAAAAACGGGAGTCGGTTTCATGTTTGCCCCGCTTCATCATAGCGCGATGAGACATGTTGTAGGCCCACGGCGTGAGATGGGAGTGCGTACATTGTTCAATATTCTTGGCCCACTGACAAATCCGGCCGGGGCGAAAAATCAGGTAATCGGTGTGTTTGACCGAAAATGGATGGAACCGATGGCGTCGGTACTGAATCGGCTTGGGAGCCGTCATGTTTTGCTGGTACATTCCGAGGAAGGTCTGGATGAAGTCAGCATCAGCGGTCAAACATTTGTATGCGAGTTGAAAGAAGGTCAAATCAATACCTATACTGTGCGGCCAGAGTCCTTTTCCATGCAGGCCCAACCTATTGAAGGTCTGGTGGTGAATACAGCCGAGGAAAGCCTGAATATCATGAAAGGGGTATTATCAGGTCATCTTGACGGGGCCGCGAGAGATATTGTTGCCTTGAATGCCGGAGCAGCCTTGTATGTTGCTGGAAAGACAGAAAACTGGCAAAAAGGTGTTGATGAAGCACGGGTATTGATGCAATCCGGCAAACCCATGCGGGTCCTGCAATCATTGGTCGAATTGACGGGTTCCATGTCATGACACAGGTGGCAGACATCCTGCAAAAGATCCTGCAGACCAAACAGGAAGAGGTTTGCAAGGCCAGGAAAGCGTTCTCGATTACCAGGCTTGAGCAGATGATACAGAATCAAGCCACAACAAGAGGATTTGAAAGGGCATTGCGTTCGAGGGTCGATTCCGGCCAACCTGCTGTGATTGCCGAGATCAAGAAGGCCTCTCCCAGCAAGGGCGTGATCCGGGAGGACTTTGATCCTGCCGGGATTGCAAGGCAGTATGCAGAGGCTGGTGCGGCCTGTCTCTCGGTACTCACGGATGAACAATATTTCATGGGGTGCAAAGGCTATCTTGAACAGGCCAGAGCGGCCTGTTCTGTGCCGGTTCTGCGCAAGGATTTCATGATCGATCCCTATCAGGTCTACGAGGCCCGCTCTATCGGCGCCGATTGCATCCTTTTGATTGTTGCAGCGCTCGGCAAGGG
>RFGN01000775.1 GCA_003696645.1 Gammaproteobacteria bacterium
GCCGACGCCCTGGGGCAACCCCTACCGCGTCGAGCGGGACGGCACGCGCTTCCGCGTAGTGGCTGTGTACGACCCTGACACCACGCTGCGCTGGTTCGATGACGAGCAGGATGCGTATGCGTTCTGCGTCGATCTGTTCCGCAGCTATTTCCTTTCCCTTGTCGACTTCCTGCCTCGCCTGCGTGCCCTGCGCAAATACGACGCCCTCGCCTGCTGGTGCGCTGAGCACCGACCCTGCCATGCCGACGTGCTCATCGAGCTGATGTCGAAGTACCTGCCCGACGAGCCGTGGCCAGAACGCCGCCAGCGCGCGACCGGCACCTGGTTAGATGAGGATGCGGATCGCATCCGTTACGGCGAATGATCTGCCCCGCACCTGCGCAGCCGCGTGGGAGATTTTAACAAATGTTAAAGTTTGCGTTTTGGGCTAAAAAAATCAGCTCAAACTCTTGACATGAATGTATAAAGGTATTACCTTTGTGATACACAAAGAGAAAAAACATTGTTCACCAAAATCAAATACCATGAGACTCAGAGCCATCATCCCATTCGATCCAAAAGATTATACCGTGATCAAAAATTGGGCGATCAAGGAAGGCCTGATTACTGGCAAATTCGGTGAAATTCTCAATCCTGTGATAGCACGCCGAACCGCAAATGAATGGCGAGTGATTAAACCGTATGATCCTACAGAAGGGAAGTTCATGATCTTTGTTCATAGGGGTCAGCCTATTGGCATCCTTGACAAAGGGAAATTCGAGGAATGGAACGGTCAATATGATATTCCGGTTCCCTATCCATTCTACATCGAGCATGTCGACAATGGCGTATTCCTGGACGCCCCCATTTTTCGTGAAACAGAAAAAGCGCTCTGCTTTGAGATCGAGGGTGAAAAGATTTGGTTCCCAAAGAGTCAGATCAAGAAAGTTGATGATGGTCGATATTTCATCCCTGACTGGCTCGCGTCGAATGAATTGGATTGGATCGGATTTGTTCCATTTGCAACCAACCCGATCGAATCGGAAGAAGAATAGCCGAAACGCCCCACTTGGGGCGTCGTCCCGGGGCTGCCCGCCCGGGGCCTGATGAGGCAGGGCGTTATTTGTTTACTCAAAAATCATTTATCATGAGAGTACAGAACAACATTCTCTACATGCACAACCACGCATGGTTCCTCACCTATGATGAGGAATTAGTCGGTGTACCCCTGATGTACCTGTTGCCGGAGTGGGGGGATGGCGTGCCTCGGCTCTTGCAGGCCCATCCAAACCGCATTAACCGCATGGTAGCCAAGGGAATCCCACATGATGTGATGGACGCAGTATCTCGTGCCCTTGGAGAAGGAATCCTAAAACCTCATGATTACCTGTACGTGACCGCAAACGACAACACGATTGTTTACGAAAAATACGATGGCGAGGATATTGACGAATTCATTGAGGTAAAACCAGAACGAATTCCCGCCCGAACGCTCCTCAACTATTTAGGCGAGCCATATGGTGCCGACGCTGGGGTATGCGTCATGGTCCGCCGTGGGGAACCTACAGATCATCTGGTTCGAATTATCAGGGAGCATTACGATGAGGATTATGATCCTCAATATCGTTATGACGAGAACGGATGGGCTACGTTCTATTCCACCGATGACTACATTGAGTACGAGGCATTCATGAAATATATTCTGCCGCACTTGGTCGAGGAACCGGACAAGGTGATAAAATTGGAACGTGACGACTATGCCCTGTATGACACTGAGATACTGGTAGCTGGTGATAATGTCATCCATGGTGAGGGATATAGTAATGATCTTGACGTATTGATGCCAGAAATGCAGGTATGGTGTCGCGTGTTGTGGGATCATCTCTCAGAGGCTGGCGATCGTGATGGATACATCTACTATACACCCGACAAGAAGTTCAATAGCTATCCACGGTATGTGTCATCGCGTCGGCAGAGTGACTATTGGTTCCATCATCTCATCCACGTACCTGCTGATCCTGATCAGTACAAATGGGGGTTGCAAATTTGAATGTGGCCAGTAGCCGAAACGCCCCC
>RFGN01000776.1 GCA_003696645.1 Gammaproteobacteria bacterium
CCGGGATCACTCTCTGCCCATCCTGTATGGGTCCCATGTTTTTCCAGGGACCCAACCCGTTTTCATGCATACAATCATGAAAACGGAATGCGCCTTCACAGATCTTGACATTGACGCGACAGGGACTCTTCTAATATAGTTAGAAAATTTTCTCGAACATGCTATCATGTGTGGCGCGTTATCGATGAATCGTGCGGAAGCTGCAAAGGAGAGAAAGGGGAGCAGTACGCGCTGCCCACCGCGGCGCGCATGCATGAAAAAGAGATGTTCAGCCGAACATCTTATCCGAGAGAAACGTAACCATCCGCTACGGATCTGGCCACGGTCGCGGTGACACCATATGTGCCCAGCTTTCGACCCGCTTCACGGAGATGGTACCGCACGCTCTCTTCGGCGATACCCAATATGACCGAAGCTTCCCACACCGTTTTTCCTGCCGCCAGCCACTTCAACACCTCGACCTGTCGAGAGGACAGGACGGGCGGCGATGCATCTTCATGAAGATTTGACGACTTCTTCAAAGATTCAGCGTGATAGTAGAGGGAGATCAGGAG
Source organism: Gammaproteobacteria bacterium (assembly GCA_003696645.1). Classification (GTDB taxonomy): domain Bacteria; phylum Pseudomonadota; class Gammaproteobacteria; order J025; family J025; genus J025. The sequence goes on from RFGN01000776.1 coordinate 555, forward strand.
AAGCGTTTCCTTGCAGGATCTCATCATGGACGGGGATTCACAGATATTTTTCTCATTTTTCTCATCGATGATATAGGAAACCACGCTCAGCGAAGCGTGGGAGTCCCGGATGGGAACGGCTATCCCGCACTTGTGCCCGAAATCCGATGCATCCGCCATCACCGATTTCTGCCTGGGATGAGAAATTTCCAAACGCGAATATGACCCCCAATAAAATGGGGTAACGGATCTTCTCGCCTTTCCCATCATCGGATCGTAATATACATAATCTCGCTCTATATATCTTCCCACCCACTCTTTATCCCAATTTGTAAACACATAGGATCGTTTGTTGGAATATGGAGGGTTTATTCTCACATACCCCACCCTCTTGATTCCAAGAAAAGGGAGGATGCTGGAAAGCAGAAGATTGCACTCCTCTGCCGTTCCGGCTTCAGACAGCTTTGCCAGAAACGAATCCGTATCAACAAGCGGAGAACGCATTTACATTTTTCTCCCTCTCTTCCTACACCTTGTGCATCAAAGAAGGGGACTGACGCGAATGCGATAACGTACCACTTGAGAACCCGTGTTTCGAGCGATGGATCCCCGTCCACGCACGATCAGCGCTGGCGACTAGCGGCGTGCGGAAGTCCTCCTGTGGGGCAGCGTGCCCGGATGCGATGAGAATTCCTTCATCCTAGCCGAATCGCGGTGGCCGCTTGTCGCGGAAGGCGGCGATGCCTTCGGCGAAATCGGGGCCGTCATAGGCGGCGAGAAAGCGTTCTCGATCGACCCCGTCATCCGCCGCCCCGCGCTTGCCGGCCAGCATCTCC
>RFGN01000777.1 GCA_003696645.1 Gammaproteobacteria bacterium
CCCCCCCCCCGCAAGAGGCATATTGCTTATGCGGGGGGAGTTGCAAACAAGAGTGATTGTACTTACTTCAGACGATAACGGATATCAAAGAATGTAGCCAGATCCGGCTCATCTGTGTTGTTATTGATATCATCCGTGATCTTTGACAGGCTCACCGTGAAACCAGTACTGATCCTGTTGGACAGGTAGTAACGGAAGGAGCTGGAGAGCTTGTTGTTGATGACATCAGTTGTGGCAGGGGTGCCTGACAGGGTATAGGTCAGATCCCATACATTCTCGATATCGATCATGTCAGAGACTTCATAGGTATAGGAAACCCTGTTACTGAAGTTCTGATCGGTGTCGTTGGAAAACACGGTTGAATACTGGAACACCTCATCGAACTGATGCTTGTAACCGTAAGGTTTGGCATACTCGATTTCAATGTCAAGTGATGGGTCGCTGTTGGCGCTGCCCGAAAAGTCGCTGAATACCACGTTGGTTCCACCACGTACTACCCAACCATGCCGACGGGTACTGACCTTTTCATCATACAGCACACGATTCATGAACAAGGAACCGGTTGCTCCCAGGCCACCTTCACGCAATACACCTTCTTCCTTCAGGATTGCCTCGAATGCCTCGAAGTAATAGGGTTTGTACTCGTCAGCACCATGCTTGCTTTTGAATTCATCTTCTCTATCGATGACCTCGGCCAACTTGATATAGGTCTTGTCAGAGATGGTTCCCCCCTTGATGACACCGTGTTCACGCAATTCTTCTTCGATACGCAAGACCTTGGCCAGAGGGGTGGCGTCAAAGACACGGCCATAACCAATACCGACGCCAGCCTTGATGCGGTCATCAACGGCACTATTCTGATAGCCGTATTCTGCAGAACCGAACCAGAACAGACGGTTGTCATCCTTGAAATAGTTGTCAATATTTCCTTGAACATTGACAACGATATCTTTCTGGAACTTTTCCGTATTGCTGGCTTTCTGGTGGGCATCTACCAGGGCGTCACCTTTCAAACGCAGGGTATGATAGACCGTGCTGTTTACATTTTCGGTATTCAGGTTCAGGTTCAGATCATAGCTGGTCTTGTCCTGGTTACCTGTTTTTGTGTTGAACTTGCCGTCCACAAAGGTATCACTATACTTGCTGACCGGGACAGTATAATCCGTCAGATCAATTGCAGACGCCACACCGGAAGCACAGGCCAGGGAAACCGCAACGGCACAATATAATTTTTTCATTTTTTGATCTCCTAGTTGTAGAAATACAAATCTGAGACGCTGAAAGCTGTCAAAATAGTCACAATAATTTTAAAAATTTTTATTTGTGACTTTTTACAGTGGCATTTTCGTCATATTTGGTATCCAATCAGTCCGTATAGTTAAATAACCATTTGATTATTCATGGAAAAAAAGGAACTATCAAAGAAACCGGCCGATATTCAATTCTCCCTTGAGGAAACCCCTGTTTCCAAGGGACAGGCCAAACAGGCAATCAACGCGGCACTGGATCAAACGAGAAAAGACGTCCATCTGAGAAATGTCTCGGAACTCTTTCTCGCCAATATCTGGGTAATACTTGCCAAGCTGATTGCACCATTTTTCAAAATCAGGAAATAAGCAACAAGGAGAGCCAAACAATGGAGCAAATGGACGCTGTTCTTTCACATCTGATCAATCCCATGCAGTCCCTTTGGAACAAGATCAGTCTTGCCATACCGAATATCATTGCCGCAGTCATTATTGTCATTGCCGGCTATTTTCTGGCTCGCATGGCCGGGTTTGTCGCCAGAAGATTTTTCGAAAAGATCGGGATTGACAAGCTTTCGGATAATCTCCACCTCACGGATTATCTGGGCCGTGTAAACATCAAGGCGACACTTTCTCAGATCGCGGGTAAGCTGATCTATCTGTTCATTCTGATTGCCTTTTCTCTATCGGCGATAGAAACGCTGGGTTTTGATCAGGTCTCTTCGACCGTGGACGAGATCCTGCGTTTTCTTCCCAAGATTTTCAGTGCCGGTTTTGTACTGGTTGTCGGGCTATATCTGGCTGACCTTTTCAAGGCGGGGGTTCGCAACAGTGCCGAAGGCGTGGGGTTTGAACATGCCGTTCTCTTGTCGAAGGTTGTTTATGGATTATTGGTCACGGTGGCTCTGATTATGGCTATTACCCAGCTCGAAATCGATATTACACTGCTCAATCAGATCATCGGTATTGTCATGATTTCGATTGGTGTAGCAGTTGCCCTGTCGCTTGGACTTGGCACTCGAGATATCTCCAGAAAGATTATTGCCGGCACCTATTCTCGCGAACTCTACAGGGAAGGAGACATTCTTGAATTGAATGGAAAAAAGGGTGTGGTACGCGAAGTGGGAACAGTAAAGACAGACATTGTCCTGGACAATGGCGAGATCCTGTCCATCCCCAATGATGTACTGCTTTCCCAGACGGTAACAGTAAAAAGATAGTTTTTCGGTATTGTTGAGGCAGTTATTGCACGTCTCAATGGGGCCAGAATCACATGTCAGAAAAGCCGGATCAAGTTCTGGTCGAGAAGGCCAGAGAGGAGCTTCCCTATCGCACGCACGCTTACGAGGCGTTGATGGCGAGGCATTATTCCAGAATATATAACCTGTGCTTTCGACTCAGTGCCAATACGCAGGATGCTGAAGATATTACCCAGGAGGTCATGATAAAGGTCTTTCATAATCTGAAAGCCTTTAATATGGAATGTAAATTCACAACATGGCTATACAGAATCGTCAATAATACATTTCTTGATCATGTCAGAAAGCAGAAAAAGCACCGGGATAATATTGAGATTACTGAAGACCATGATTTTGAAGATGACTCACAGAATTTGGATGGTGAACGCCATTTTAAACAACTGATCTCATACCTGAATGACCGTGAAAAAATGATCGTTGTCTATAAGATCACGCTTGGTCATACCTTCGAAGAGATTGCCCAACTGCTGGCATTGGTCTCGAACCCAGAACGACTCGGTGTCTGTCTGGATACCTGTCACCTTCTCGCTGCCGGGTATGACCTGCGTACGCCCGACAGCTATGAAGAGACGATCTCCCGCTTCGATGAACTGATCGGTCTATCCCGTCTGAAAGTCTGGCATTTCAACGACTCGAAGAAGGGGCTGGCCAGCCGTGTGGACCGCCACACGCACATTGGAGAGGGAGAGTTGGGATTGGAACCGTTCCGCCTCATCCTCAACGACCCGCGCTTTTCCGATCTTCCCGGATTGCTGGAAACGCCCAAAGGTCCAGACATGCATGAAGACGTGGAAAATCTTAAGCGCCTGAGGCAACTCCTTCAAGAGGCGTAGTAGATCAACCACCGGCCGTGACGGGCTGAACCGTGAGGGCGCACGGCCGGCACCATGCGAGGAGCGAAGCAACGAAGCAATCTCCGCCTGGCAGAGTTAGGGATCACTTCGTCGCCGGCGGCGGCCCGCAATGACCGTGCAGGGGATGGTGTGTGGTTTGCGGCGTGGCGAAGCCG
>RFGN01000778.1 GCA_003696645.1 Gammaproteobacteria bacterium
AACTTCCAATGAACGATACTCCCACTCGGCTGGCAGAGGTTTGCCACGGTAAAATGCCTCACTTCGCACCGCATCCATGAGCTTATTGGCATCGGCCGTTATCTCATCATGCAGCTTGCGCATCTCCCGCACCTCAGCCAGCAGCGCCTCAATCCGCGCCACAATTCGCCGCTGCTCCGCCAACGACCGCTCCGGCTCCTCTGGATACGGTATGGGAATGTCTGCGTTCCAAAGTGCTACTTTTCGTACACGAGGCATTCTAGCCCCAGTTGAATTCCTCTGTGCGTAATCAACAAAGCGTGATGTGCGAAGTGCAAATGCCAAGAAATTTCTGTCAAGTCTTGAAGGATCAGGCTTTAAGGGGATCCATTCGGTTGAACCTATACCTGATTGAGTAGGCACGATAACTTTGTTTAGGTAAGGTCTCAATTTGGCATATAAGATATGAGATGTATCAAACTTCACACAAGTACTCGAAACTTGATTCCCGCGAATGTAATTGGGTGGAGGTTCTTCAAAATTCCCCTTATCAATTGCATCGAGTCCCCAATAATTGAAAACTTGATCGGGAGAATTGGAAGGAATTATTTGCGATGAATTTTCTGGAGCAATTTCCCCTAATTTAACAAGGCTCCAGCTTGATGGTATTTCCCATTTAATGGGCATCAGCTATCCTCCCCATTCGTCAGCGTCTCGTGCAGATTGAGCAAAATATTTTGAAACTCCCGCGCCCGCTCCAGCAGGCTGGCCGTAATCTCCGTTGGAGGAGGCAGGTTCACCCGATCATCCTGGTTCGGGTTGCGCGCACTCAAGTCGTATCCTCGCGCCTTCAATGTATCCAGTGTCTCCACCCACGCCGTATACGGCTCCGCCGGTTTTGGCCCTTCGGCTGCATGTGCTTCCCTGGCCGCCGGGCTATCATCCGGCTGTACTACCGGTCTTTCCACTTTGCCTTCATCATCTTGCCGGTATGCTTCCCATGCCCAATGCACACGCCACCGGTCACGCACAGCGGCGGCATATGGAAAGGGGCATTCGCCTGATCCTTTCAAATACGCCTGCCACTGCCGCCACATCTCCCGCGCCTCATCAA
>RFGN01000132.1 GCA_003696645.1 Gammaproteobacteria bacterium
AAAGCCCAAAGTGGCGGTCATTTCCAGTGGTGATGAATTGGTGCCGGTTGAGCAGGTGCCGCTGCCGCATCAGATCCGCCGCTCCAATGTGCATGCACTCAGTGCTGCGCTTCGGCAATGGGGAGTAGAGGTGACTTGCCACCACGTCGTTGATGAAAAAGAGCAGATCAGGAATACCCTCGGCGCCCTGCTGGAAAGCAACCATGCACTGGTGCTGAGTGGGGGGGTATCCATGGGCAAGCTGGATTACCTGCCTGAAGTGTTGGAGGAGCTGGGAGTGGAAAAGGTCTTTCACCGCATTGCGCAGCGCCCGGGAAAACCCTTCTGGTTTGGAAGAAAGAAAGGCGCTGCCGTAGTCTTCGCCCTGCCGGGCAACCCGGCTTCATCATTCATGTGCCTGCACCGTTATTTTCAACCCTGGCTGCAACACTGCCTGGGACAGAAGGCTGAAACTCCCGTCTATGCACAGCTGTCCTCCGATTTCACTTTCAAGCCTCCCCTCACCTATTTCCTTCAGGTAAAGCTTGCTTTCGATCCCGCAGGCGTGCTCACAGCCATTCCTTACAAAGGTGGAGGTTCCGGTGACCTAGCCAATCTTGTGGATGCAGATGCTTTTCTTGAATTGCCGGCAGGCGAAACAGATTTCAATAAAGGTGAGGCCTATCGTGTGTGGAAATACCGGTACGGGTGATCTCCAGATCACCTGCCAATCGTTAAGTTACATTGCCAAAACTCAGGATTCTTTGGCGCTATCCTGGTCCGGGTTGGGTTCAATGGCCAGGGATTGAGGTGCAGTGGCCAGTTCTTCATTGGTCGGTATTTCACTTTCTTCGGCAAACTCACCTGCAGATTGTTTTTGCAGGTCCTCGATGGAGTGGCTGCTGAAGAACTTGCGGTTGAACAGCAGCAGGCTGAAAACACCTATGGTAATGGAGGCATCGGCAACGTTGAAAACCGGCCGGAAAAACTGGAAGTATTCACCGCCCCAGAATGGCATCCAATCGGGGAAATAGCCTTCATAAATCGGGAAGTAGAACATGTCCACCACCCGGCCATGCAGAAAGCCCGCATAGCCTCCTCCTTCGGGAAACAAGGTGGCCAGTCC
>RFGN01000779.1 GCA_003696645.1 Gammaproteobacteria bacterium
AAAAGGCTAAAATGCCCATAAAACAAAGAAAATGCTTAACAACTAAAGCCAAAAGCGTCAAGGCAGTCAACCGAACAAAAACGATAGCAAAGTTAAGTGAATAAGAATATATTATCTATCGTTATCATTTCAACATGATCCCCAGGCACTTTAGAAAAGAAACACACATCAAAACCTCTTCACCCCTTTCACTCACAGCGATCGCAACCTCCAAAATACCCACACAGCAATGCTTTCAGCCAATAGCACATCTCAAGCCCTCCAGCGATCCCCACAGAGATCGCCATGCTTCTTCATTTCCTTTATCCTTTCTTCGCTGCAATAGACAGAAAGGATAAGATATTCAAATGACTAAGAAACAGTACAGAAAAGGTAGGGTAGGCAGGCAAGAACAAGAATAGTATCAGTGTCGCGTGCCACGCTAATTGGCCGTGAGGTTGAGAATGTGCCACGCTATTTGACCGTTGTCTTCCAGAAGCCTTGTTTTATAAAGCTTCTAGAGATCGACATAAAAGCAGAGCGATCTTTGTTCTGCCTCCCTTGCCGCCTTCGGCACAAAACTTTACTTGAGCCCGAATCTTTATGTGCAGGCTGTTTCAGAAAAGTTGGTCAAATACTGTGGCACAACTAGCGGCCAAATAAAGCGGCACGAACTAGAGTCCTTCAAAAGTGATTCAAAGCCTTGTGAGATGGGTTATTCGACCCGTTTGCCCAAGCGAGTGACAACTTTTGTCAGAGGCCAAATAACGTGGCACATGAAAACACCGAAAAAAGTGAAGTTGAAGGGAGCCCGAGTGCAGAGGCGATCGCCCATCCGATCCCAACTCCTCTGCCGTATGAAGTGCAACGCTGCGTCGAGGTCATCCAACGCCTAGAAGCCTGCCGTGATCAACCTAGCTATAGGACAGAACGTCTGCAAGCAATGCAAACCTTAGGCGTGAGCGAACGGAGCCTGCGCCGCCTGCAACAGCAGTATCGCGATCGCGGTATCGAGGGCCTCAAACGCCAATCACGCTCTGACGAAGGCCAATCGAAAGTGGATGATACCTGGCAAAAATTCATCGTAGAGACTTACCGCAAAGGCAATCGAGGCACCTGCCAGATGAGCCGTGCCCAAGTGGCCAAACAAGTCGAAAGCCACGCCGCTGAATTGGGCACCACTGATTATCCGAGCCGCCGCACGGTCTACCGCATCCTGGCCCCCATCATCGAACAACAAGAACAGAAACAGAAAAAACGCTCCATTGGCTGGCAGGGCGAGCAACTCCATCTCACTGCCAAAGCCGGTATTGAAATCACCGTTGAATATAGCAATCAGGTATGGCAATGCGATCACACCCCCGCCGACATCTTCGTCGTCGATAGCCAAGGTGACATCCTGGGTCGTCCCACCCTCACTACCGTCATTGACACCTATTCCCGATGCATCATGGGGATTCACCTGGGGATGGAACGCCCCAGTGCCGCCGTTACTGGTTTAGCCTTGCGCCACGCCATCCTGCCCAAACAGTACCAACGCGGCTACGAACCCCAAAATTTGTGGGAGAGCTATGGCGTTCCCCAGTACCTGTATACTGACGCCGGGTCCGACTTCACCTCCGCCCATATCGACCAGGTAGCCAGCCGCCTGGGTATCGTTCTGTGCCTGCGTCGCCGTCCCGCTGAAGGCGGCATCGTCGAACGCCCCTTTGGTACCTTCAACCGGGAATTCTTTGCCACCCTTCCGGGCTATACCACCGCCGAAGCCAAGTCCCATCTCAAAGCCATTAAAGCCGATGCCTGCCTAACCCTCGATCAACTGGAGGGCCTGCTGATCCGCTACATCGTGGATAACTACAACCAGCAAGTGGATGCCCGCGATCGCCAACAGCGCCGCATTGAGCGGTGGCGAGTGGGTCAGATGGCCCAAGGGGTGCCTCCCGAGGAGCGCGAACTGGATTTACTGCTGATGCGCCAAAACCGTCGTCGGGTTTACCAGGGCGGCTACCTGCGCTTTGCCAACCTGATTTATCGCGGCGAATACCTGGCGGGCTACGCCGGAGCCGAAGTGGTCTTGCGCTATGACCCTCGCGACATCACCACAGTATGGGTGTACCAACCCCAAGGCACAAACGATGTCTTTCTAACCCGTGCCCACGCTCAAAACCTGGAAACCGAGCGCCTGTCGCTCGCCGAAGCCAAAGCCATCAGTCGGCGCTTGCGCGAGGCGCGCACCGAGATTACCAATCAATCCATCCTCAGCGAAATGCGCGATCGCACCCGATTCATTGATGAGCTGCTGTCAGAACCTGCTCAGCCCTCTCAACCTCCTCCTGCCGAGAGCGACGATGCCACCGCCACCGACTTGCTATCGGCTGAGGAAACCAAGCCTGAATCGTCAAAGGCCCCCAAGCCCTTGCCCGCCATTCGAGTCTACGACTACGAGCAGTTGCGTCAAGAGCATGGCCTTTAAGTGCTACCCAACGACCTCTGTCCTACTCTGGAGCTTCTACCCATGTCTAAAACCCCTAATTCTGACCCCAATTCTGACCCCAATAACGCCGATAACCCTAATGTCGATGTCAACGAACGCATTCGACAGCTGGGGCGGCGTCGCGTCCTAGAACTGCCTCAGATGGTGGAATTTCATACCTGGTTAGACGGTAAACGACTCGCCCGACAGTCCTGCCGCGTGATTGGGGAATCGCGCACGGGCAAGACCGTGAGTTGTGATACCTACCACCTCAAATCCAAAGTCACCCAGCGATCGGGGGAAGCTCCCATCATTCCGGTGATGTACTGGCACTGCCGCGAGAATCTCTCTGTCAGTAGTCTGTTTGTCGGTCTACTTGAAAGCCTTCAGTATCAGGCTACCCGAGGACGCATTCCCGACCTGCGCGAGCGGGTCTACCACGTGCTCCGAAGTTGCCAAGTAGAGATGATTATCTTCGACGAAGCCCAACGGGTCTCCGCGCAGGCGATGTCAGAAATCAGAGACCTCTCCGACCTCCTAGAAATTGCCGTAGTGTTGGTGGGCACGGATCGCCTCAACGCCGTCATTCAACGCGATGAACAAGTGCTGTATCGGTTTTTATCAGCCTATCGCTTTTCTCGCTTGGGCAGTGAAGAATTGCAGGAGATGACGGCGCTCTGGGAGGAACATGTACTGCAACTACCAGAACCATCAGATTTGACCAATCCTAAAGCTCAGAGCTTGCTGCTCCAGGCCACACGCGGGTATATCGGTGTCCTTAATCAAATCCTCTGTGAAGCCGCCATTCGCGCCTTACAACGGGGTCAGCAACGGATTGAGCTGTCCTTGTTAAGGCAGGTCGTCGAAGAATGCTCCCTGGCTGTGAAGTAGAGGCTGAGGACGATGCCGTTTTCCGTTGAGCCTTGGCTGTTTCAGGCCGAACCCTATGCCCAGGAAAGCTTCAGTCATTTTCTGGGACGTTTTCGCCGCGCGAATTGCCTCAGTAGTGCGCATCTATCGGCCATGTTGGGATTGCGATCTCATATCGTCACTTATTGGGAGACCCCCTCTCGTCAGCGGCGACCCGACCCCTCCCAGCTGCAACAACTCTCGCAATTCACGGGTGTCTCAACCATCCGGCTCCGGTCGATGTGGATGTCATCCGACATCCCATTGCATTGGCCCACGCGGTTGTGTCCTGACTGCTATGCGGAAGCCCCCTGGCATCAACTCACCTGGCAACTGGCTGACCAACCTCATTGTGCAGTCCACCAGCGATCGCTGCTATCGCAGTGTCCTTGCTGTCACCATGCCTTTCAACTGCCTAGTTATTGGGCAACAGGCCAGTGCGATCGCTGCCAGCTTCCCTTCGCACAGATGCGGTTTTATCAGGCTGCTGCTGAAAAGACTCGAAGCTAAGGGGCCAATTTAATAGACCAGATCACTTCACGTCCCGCCACAGGCTCGTGGGTTTCTTGAAACTGCCGCTTCTGCTGCTTCAATCGGTGTTCTTGCTCAATGAGGTCACTGGGGTAGTCCCATTTACCGGGGGTCAGGCGACGGTAAATAACAGCTTGCGGATGTTGAAATTGATCGACTGCCTGGGCCGCACAAGCTTCGAAGAAAGCGGGTTTGAGGGCCTCGATCTGAGCTTCTAGCTGAGCGAGTTGCTTTCGAAGTGCCACCATTTGGTCAATCACATCGCTCGGCTGAGTCGGGGTCGGATTCATGATGCACCAAGGTCGTTGCTACTCATTGAATCAAAGATGCGTGCGACATCATTGTCCAGTCTAAAGTGGCGGCTATGGACTGGACGCGGCATCCAACGGGCCATGCGATTGCAGGGATAGCCTTGGCATAAGTCTGGTGTCCGTCTTAGCCGTGACGTGCGATCACATTCCCGTTCGGGTGAATAAATTGAGATTGGCATCGTGATGGCTTCGCTTGTGCGCTGTTGCGATCGCGGGCACTGCTTTAACGTGATGTGCTTCGAGACCTTCAATAATAGTTGAGTGCTGGTGGGGAGAACTTGGGCGTCAACCTATCGTTTCAGTCCAGTCTGAGAGCTGTTCTAAGAGCTGATAAGCCGGGAAGATAGCCTCTTGTGGCCTGAGAACTTTCGCCTGCTGGGCCACAAGAGAGAGCCTTCGACGTGCCATAAAGAGCAACCTAAATCTTGCAAACCGGAAGCGAGAGCAGAGATGTGGAGCCCTCAAACGCTTCCTAGAGACGTCAACAGTCACTCAACGCTGATGAGCTTGCCATTGCACCAGACCGCTTCTGGGGGCTTTATCGGCTGCACCCGAACGAGATATGAGCATCTGCGAATATCTAAGCCTGACTCCAAGTGCCGTTGAATCTCGATGCGATGCGACCGATTCTTGCAACGCCTCCTTTCTTTCTTGACTAGATTCTAGCACCCCCTTGTCTAGTAGTCAAGGTAGAGCATCAGAAAGCAGACAAAAAGAAAAGGCTGAAACGCCCATAAAATAAAGAAGATACCTAGCAACTAAAGCCAAAAGCGTCAAGGTAATCAACCGGACAAAAACGATAGTAAAGCTAAATGAATAAGAATATATCATCTTTCGTTATCATCTCAGGATGATCCCCAAGTTCCCCAGGAAAGAAACACACCTCAAACCCTTCTCGCATCCTACACCCACAGCGATCGTAACGCCTAAAACCAATGCACAGCAATACTTTCAGCCATTGCACATATTTCAGGCCCACAGCGATCCCCGCAGCGATCGCTATGCTTCTTTATTTTCTTTGCCTTTTTTGTGCCGCAACAGGTGGAAAGGATAAAATATTTAAATAGTTAAGAAACAGTACAGAAAGGGTGGGGCGAGCAGGAAAGACAAAGAATAGTATCAGATAC
>RFGN01000133.1 GCA_003696645.1 Gammaproteobacteria bacterium
CAGCGCCAGATTTCAGCCTGCCCACCCTGTCTGGAGGTTCAACCCTGCAGCTCTCCGATTTCAGGGGACGACTGGTTCTGCTGACCTTCTGGGCCACCTGGTGTGCCCCCTGCCGGGAGGAAATGCCGGACATGCAGGCCCTGTGGCAACGCTATAAAGAACAGGGATTCTCCCTTCTGGCCGTCAATATCGAGATGGACAATCAGAAACAGGTCAAAAAGTTTGTGAACAGATATGCGCTGACCTTTCCCATCCTCCTCGATCCAAAGGCGACAGTCCGTAAACGCTACGAGATTGAAGGCCTTCCCACCAGCTATCTGATTGACAGAAGAGGTCGTTTTCTGGGTAAAATTGTCGGCAATCAACCCTGGGAATCTGAAGCTGCACAGCAGATGATTGCCTCTTTGCTGAAAGGCCCATCTGATCCATCATCAACACCGTGACTCAAGCATCAGCAGACACCTCAACATCACATCCTGAAAATCCAACACCATCTGGTGGTCTTGAACAGATCCAGAGACTATTGAATCTATATCGATGGTCCTTTATCGCTCTTGAGATCATCATGCTTTTTCTGGCATCGCAGGTCTTTTCCCTGTCGTTGCCAATCATCCCCCTGACAGGTTTGATTGTTCTGCATACCCTGATCTCTCTGGTCGCATTTGTGATTGGAAGATCACACCGATATTCTACTCATCATCGTGTCGTCTGGTTATTTCTGATCCTGGATACGCTGGTCCTGAGCGGTTTTCTCTATCTGACCGGAGGCTCTACCAACCCCCTGGTTTCGTTATTGTTGTTGCCTCTGGTCATGGTGGCCAGTCTGCTGCCCATTCGGTTTGTATACAGTATGGCCCTGCTGACAACACTCAGCTATACCCTGCTGATCTTCAGCTATCATCCTCTGGAGCATCCCGCCACCGATTTCCGACTGCATGTCATCGGCATGTGGATCGGGTTCCTGTTCAGTGTCACGCTGGTGGTCCTGCTGGTGGCCCGTCTTGCCCATCAACTCAGGCAACACGAGAAGGCATTGAATCAGGCACGTGAACAGGCCCTGCATGATGAATATCTGGTATCACTGGGAACACTCGCCGCCGGGGCTGCCCATGAACTCGGCACACCACTTTCCAGTATCTCCGTAATCGTCAATGAACTCCAGACAGAACCCGGAGATGCCGATCATGTCAGAAGCTCGTTACAACTGATTGAGCAGCAATTACAACGTTGCAAACGGATCATATCGAACATCTCTGAAAAAAGTGGTCAACGCCGTTTTGAATCGGGACATGCCCAACCTCTGAACGAATATCTCCATCGCACTGTCCAACAGTGGCGAGCCTCACACCCTGATATTACAGACAAGCAGATCACTACTCAATGGGATGGCCCTGTCCCGGGGCCTTTGATCTTTACCGATCAAAACCTGACACAATCGATTACCAATCTGCTCACCAATGCCAGCGAGGCCTCCAACAAGATCGACGTGATGGCCAATTGGGATCCTGAGACCCTGCACCTGATCATTCAGGATCATGGTGAGGGAATTCATACCCCACTACTCGAAAAATTGGGAACCCCCTTTGTCAGCACCAAACCCGATGGACAGGGGCTCGGATTTTTTCTGGTGAAATCGGTTATTGAACGGTTGGGGGGGATGATCGAGGTCATCTCACACCGGCAGGACAAGAATATTCATGGCACCCGCGTCACGTTGAAATTGCCACTGCAAAAACTGCTTTGCCATGCACACTGACACCACACCGCTGCTGCTTGTTGACGATGACAGTGTCTTCTGTCGGGTGATGGCAGATGCACTCGAGAAAAGAGGCTTTTCCGTTCATACAGCCCAGTCCGTCGAGGAAGGCATGATCTGTTATGACCGCCTTGCCCCAAAGCCTGATCATGCCATTGTCGATCTGAACATGCCTGGTCAGAATGGACTGGTTCTGGTCCAGTTTCTCGCTGCACAGAATCCTGGCATGCGCATCATCGTCCTGACCGGTTATGCAAGTATTCCGACCACCATTGAGGCCATCAAGCTTGGCGCCACCTATTATCTGGCCAAACCGGCTCATGCCGATGATATTGTCGCCGCCTTTTCAAGAAGTCAGGGTACACCGGATACTGATATTGGTGATATGGGACGCAGTCTGCAACAGGTCGAGTGGGATCATATCCAGGAAGTCCTCAAACAACATGATGGGAACATCTCGGCGACGGCCCGGGCACTCGGTATGCATCGCCGAACCCTGCAAAGAAAACTTCAGAAACGGGTGAAGTGATCGTTCAGGAAATGTCTGTGGTCATGGGTGGCATGGTCTGACTCAACCAGGCTGCCAGACTGATCACCCCAAGCAGTACCACAAACTCGATACGAATGATCAATAAAAACTGCTGCATCACCCTGTAAAAACCTGCTCCCATATCTGCTCGCTGATCACACTCAACAAGTCGTGGCAGCTGTTTCAGTCGATTACTTCCCCCCAGCAACACCATGATCATGACAAGGAAGACCTTGATGCCCAGAATCCTGCCATAGGAACTATCCCATAGATTGGAGAATCCATGCAGATGTTGCAAACCGTTGATCATCCCGGTGACCACAACCAGTACGAGCGCAATGCCTGCCGTTCTGGAAAGCGCTTGTGACAACGCCAGCCATGTCTTGTTGTCCCTGTCATCCCCATCATACACACGACTCAGCCAGACAAAGGTCATAATCCCCCCACCCCATAGCGAAACAGTCAGAATATGCCCCCACATGGTGAGCATTGTCATGGTCAGATAGCCCTGATCTGCCGCGTGCCCTGTGGCGGCAAGGGTCCAGCCCAGAATCGATAACAGTAGAGCCATACCCAGACTGTCCCGATGAAATGCCTTGCCTGGATGTGTCTGTCCCAGCATACCCAGGACCCAGACAAAAAGCAGCCCTGACACCATCATGCGCAATATCCATACCTTGCCGAAATCCGTCTGCCACAGCACCAATTCCATGACGGAAAAGAGGTTATCCATCGATTGCCCACTCATTGACAGGGATCGAAGTCCAAGCAGGAGAAGGCTGTTAATGCACATACCGGCCCCTGCTACAACTGCGAGGCGGCTGATCGATCGGGACAATCTTGAATTGCTTATAGTCACCCATAAACTGAATAACCACCCTCCTGACAGGAGCATGAAAAAAACGGTATCCAGACCCGTGACAAATGTCCCGGCCGGGGTCATCATGGGTGACTATCCGTGTTCTCTATATAAAAATAATAGTCTCCTTGGGTGCGATGCCCATCCCGGGATACCACCGCCCAGAATACATGGTAGCGTCCCGCTGACAACGGTTTGAGCGCAACGTTGAGGATTTTCTTCGACCTGTCCAGCGTCTGCGGCTTTTTATCCACCCGCACCCTATGTGCATCAAAAACCTTGATGTGGCTGAATGCCGGTTCAAGGATACTGTCGAATTGTATCTTCAGCACGGCAGGTGCCTGATCAAGATGGCTCCCTGCAGCAGGAACAGCCTTCACCATCATGGCATGTGCCCAACTGGAGCAGGCATGACAGAATAGCCATCCTGCAATCAATATCAGACGGAGGCCATGCAAAATCTATCCTCCTCTGGCCTGCCCAAAGAGCGGACGTCCCAACGTATTGGGAAACAGATCATCGACAAACACATGGATCAAACCAATGACACCGACATCATTTCCTGTGGTGTCGTTGAGGGGAACCTGAGCAGACAGGCCCAGCTCTATCGCGTGATTGTTCCACAGAACCCCGGGAAAGGCCCAGGCCTGCGTCTCGCCATCACATCCTCGGTTCATGCAGGTCTCAAGGCTCAGCTCAACGACCGGAATCAGGTGCCGGAAGGGTTCTCCAAGGCCACTATCCCTGACATAGGACTGCTTATAGTCAAGGTTGTACTGAAAGGTAAAATCATAGCCCAGGGTCACTGGATTCAGCGTGGTATCAGGGCCATCCACGATCTTGACCTGCGATGGAATATTGACCGAGATCACACCAGTGGTCGCCAATGCCCGCAAGGCGCTTTCAGGATTACTGATATCTCCAAATCCCTTGCCGAAGAAAAAGGCCGGACTGATCACACTGAAGCTTTCCGCCCCGATTCGACTTGTACCTGAATTGGCCCACTCCACATCCACGCCCAGTGACATCAATGCCTCATGTGCCTCACTGGTAAAAAACTGGTATTTCAGGCCTGTTCCAACATTACTGAACCCCCAGTTGGCCTCCCCTGGTATCAGATCCTGACGCAGATAGGCCCCGTCGATGGAGATCGCCCATTTCGGCGTAATGCGTTTTGCATACTCCATCGCATAGGCAGTGGTCCGGGCATCTCCTCCCCCCTCTTCATCCGGGGCCTTGACATGTTGGAAGGAAAGGGAAAACTCGTCCGAGACAAAGGGATCTTCAACTGCCGGAGTGGTTGGAAAAAAACGTTTTCCGGCAAACCCGTGTGCATGGCTCCATGTTGGCATGCAGAGCATGAAAATGCTCAGACTGTACTTGATCCATGTAAGTATTTTCGCTCCTGCTTTCATCCTCGATCCTCCTGTTATGATCAGATCCCAGTATAAAGAGTCGGTCATGAAACGGGGATGTGACAAATTGTCGCATTCAAGGCATGGCAAGGATTGACAAAATTCTGGCATTTGAGACACTGCAACCATGAACAAGAAAAATGTCGTCCTTTTCCTTCTAACCTCTCTTGTTTTCTTATCCTCGCCGTTACTGGGCGAAGAACTGCCACCCAAGGCTGCCATCGCCTCGGCCCATCCACTCGCAACCCAGGCCGGCCTGGACATATTTGAAAAAGGTGGAAATGCCTTCGATGCAGCCATTGCAGTGACCGCCACCCTGGCCGTGGTCGAGCCCTACAGCAGCGGGCTGGGTGGCGGCGGATTCTACCTGCTGTATCAGGCAGATGAAGAAAATTCAATCATGCTGGATGCCCGGGAAAAGGCCCCAAGTGGTGCCTTTGAAGAGCTATACCAGGATCATGCCGGCAATATCCGCCCTGGGGCCTCGGTCAATGGTCCCCTGGCCGCGGGCATCCCGGGGATTCCGGCGGCACTGGTTCACCTGGCTGAACACTATGGCAAACTGCCTCTGAGGAAATCGCTTGCCACGGCCATTCACTGGGCCAAAAAAGGCTTCCCTGCAGACAAGCGCTATATTCGCATGGCAGGTTTTCGCAGCAAGATTCTGCAGAATTCACCGGCTGCCAGTCAGATCTTTCTGGATCATGGCAGACCTCCTGCTGTGGGGTCCCTGATCAAACAGCCCGACCTGGCCAACACGCTGACCCTTTTAAGTCAAAAGGGGATAAATGGTTTTTATCATGGCGAACTGGCCAGAAAACTGGTCAAGGGGGTGCAGGATGCTGGCGGGATATGGACTCTGGATGATCTGGCTGACTATCAGGTTGTTGAACGACAGCCCATTCGAGGAAAATTCAATAACTGGACCCTGACGACTGCCGCTCCTCCCTCTTCTGGAGGCATTGTTCTACAGGAGATGCTCAATATCCTGTCTGGCTATGACCTGTCCTCCCTGGAACGCCCCCAACAGATCAATCTCATTGTCGAGGCCATGCGCCGGGCATACCGGGACCGTTCATTGTATCTTGGTGATCCCGATTTTGTTGATATCCCTGTCGAAAAGCTTCTCAGTCCCCTGTATGCAGCCGGGTTGCGTGCCTCCATTCGCCCCGGCAAGGCAACCCCCAGCACCCTGCTGGCACCAGACAAGACCCTTGAAGGGGCCGGAGAAGATACCACGCATTTTTCCATTATCGACCGACAGGGCAACAGGGTAGCGGCTACCCTGTCCATCAATTTTCCGTTTGGTTCCGGCTTTGTGCCTCCCGGTACCGGAATCCTGCTCAATGATGAGATGGATGACTTTTCCAGCAAACCCGGCGCTCCGAATCTCTATGGTCTCATTGGCGGAGCGGCCAATGCAATCGAACCGGGCAAGCGCCCATTATCCAGCATGACACCGACCTTTCTCGAAAGGGGTGACAAGGTCGTGATTATGGGGACACCCGGTGGCAGCCGCATCATCAGCATGGTATTACTGGCCATTCTGGAGTTGGATAAGGGACACAATGTCGAGCAGATCGTCACACATCCGCGTTTTCACCACCAGTATCTTCCGGATGTCATTCAGCATGAACCTGATGCCTTCAGCGCCAATGAGGCACAACAGCTCGTCGATATGGGCTATACCCTCAAGAATCTGAAACGACGCTATGGAAATATGCAGGCCATACTATGGGATCGGCGCTACCGTCTTATCTCCGCCGCCAGTGACCCCCGTGGTATTGGAACAACCGGTTACTTTCCTGTGGGTGAGTGACCCATGCGCCTACTTTTCTTTTTGCTGTTTATCATCATTCCGGTTATCGAGATCTACCTGTTCATCAAGGTCGGTGCCATCATCGGGGCGGGCAATACCATCCTGATCATTTTTGTGACTGCCATCATCGGGGCCGGCATGCTACGCTCCCAGGGGTTGCAGACCCTGGCCAAGATACAGAACAGCCTGAACCAGTTTCAGTTGCCTGCGAGAGAGCTGGTTGAAGGGGTCCTGATCGTGATTGGAGGCGCCTTCTTGCTGACCCCAGGTTTCTTTACCGATACGATTGGATTTCTGTTTCTGATTCC
>RFGN01000780.1 GCA_003696645.1 Gammaproteobacteria bacterium
CACCTCCCATTCGAGTTCACGTTGCGGGTTTAGTTTGAAGACGGCTTTGTCGAAATAGACGACATTGACGCTGGGGCGCTGCTGCTCGTGGCCGATGCCGGAGGCGATGACAAGGCTGCCGTCTTCCAACAGCACCATGTCTCGGGCCGCATCCCGCAAACCCCAACTCTCGGGACTGAGCCAGGTCCATTCCACATTGCCTGAGCTGTCTATGCCCACCAAAAGGGTGCGATAGGTGTAGTCCTGGGTGGTGAGAGTTAAAGTGGTGCTGGCTCCACCAATAATCACTCCACCATTATCGTCACATATTATCACCTCGGGAATCTCATATTTCGAATTTCCAATTTCCTTTACCCACGATTCGTTTCCTGTACTGTCTATTTTCTGGATATACAGTTGAGCATTGAAATCTGGCCTTTGAATCCAGTTTAGAATATATGTCTCATTTTTCGACCTAACAGCAGAAGATACTGGATAAATGAAGTCGTTTTCGTCGTGATAAGGACTTAGGTATTCATAAGAATACATGAGATCGCCATTTGTATTGTACCTTCTTAACGTGCTGCTTCTAATGGAGTCAATAAAAATTCCTGAAAGAATCAAAGTGCTGTCATCTAGAATCCTAAGCGTATTTGATTGAGTGTCAAACAGTCTGTTGGGAAAGGCAGTTTTTTTTACCCAAAGGATATTCCCAATGCTGTCAAATGAAACCAATATGCTTCCAACTTGATAGTAACTCACTGTATCTTCAAACAGGTGTATGTAAGACCCGGAAGCAAAGTAGATGTTGTCAATATTTTCTACACTTGTTAAAACAACAGCAGGGGCATCAAAATGCATTCTATTGTTAAATGTATTTTGAGCATTAATTGTTAATTCCAATAATAGAGTGAGTAGCAAAATAGCATGCTTCATGATCAAAGGTAAAAAACACAGCCGGACGCTAAAGCATCCGGCTGCGCAGGTTAATGAATCATTTCACGATCACGACTCGTGTGGACAGCAGACGTTGTCCATCAGCTTCGAGAGCAATCAGATAGACACCTCGGGCGAGCTTTGATACATCGAACTGCTGAGTGCCTGCCTGGTCTGACAACAGAACGCTTTGAAGGATCCTGCCAGAAATGTCCGACAATGTTGCATGAACTTGTGAATAATCACTGTCGAGTCGGTAGTAAACATCAACGAAATTCTTAGCTGGATTGGGCACGGCCCGAAGTTGCAATCCTTCCGCCTGCTGATAGTTCATGTCATCCGGCAGCTTCAGCCCCTGCTGCCCATCCGAGGGCAAGATGATGGCCGGCTGATAGCTGTAGCCTTTGTATTCGTTCAGCAGGTTTTTGGCCTGGGCGGAGGCGTAGTAGTCGCCTGCATCGGCGATGCCTGCCAGGGTGGCCTCGTTGGCATCGGCCATTTGCTGCTCGGTTTGGCCCTGTTGCAGGGCGGTGATCTGCAAGGTCTTCAGGCTGTCGAAATAGTTGTATTCCGATTGGTCCAGGCCCTCGAGTACCAGTGTTTGCGGTATAGCGTCAAGGGCTGTCTGGGCGGAGTCGGGTTCCTGTTGTTGCAACCAGGTGTCCACGATGAGGAAGTGGTCGTAGAGGTAGCCTTTGGCGGCCAGCCAGAGGCGGGCAGAGTCGTAATTGATGGCCGAGCTGTCCACAAGGTAGTCACGTACCAGCATGTTGGCGGCAAAGCTCTTTTCATGGGCAGTACCGCCGCTGGTCACTTCAGACTGGTACTGCTGTTTTTCGTTTTCTCCAAGTTTGCCCTCTTTGTTGGGGAGTTTGGAGGGGCACTGGTTGGACGGAGAAGAGAAAGATGGCACATTGACCGCCGCAGAGACATTTGTTGGCTTTTTACCTTGATCCCAATAATACGTCAGCGCCGCCGCCTGATTCCGGAAGTGCGATTCAGGCAGTGCGGGCATGGGGGTGAAGGTATTGCCGGCGGCTTCCTGGGCCGAGCCCTGGTTCCCGGCCACGCCTGCGTAGGGGTTCCAGTTTTCTTCCGGCACGGCGAAGTCGTACTTCAGGTTGCCGGCGCTGTTGTCGTTGCAGCGGTACTGGAGGCCGATTGTACTTTCAGGATCTCCATCTTTATTCTGCCCGTTGGCCAGGCTGGCATAATCGAGGGCGGCGAAGGTGTTTTTGTATTCTTCGTTGGGTTGGGGCCCGGAGCTCTGAATGAG
>RFGN01000781.1 GCA_003696645.1 Gammaproteobacteria bacterium
CCCAATACGTGTTCTAAGACAGCTCGAAACTTCTACTTTTATGGGGCCTGCGGGCCCCATTTTTTTAGGGTCGCCTCCTGTTTGGGCGTATACTGTACACATTTTCAGAGGAATACTGGACAGCATGCAAGAAGATACCTTTGGACAACATACCTCACGCCGGTTCAATGAAGAACTCGAGGATATTCGCAATGATGTGATGGCCATGGGTGGCCTGGTGGAAAAGCAGACGGCCGAGGCCATTGAGGCCCTGCTGCAGGGAGATGTGGAACTGGCCAATCAGGTCATCGAAAATGACTACCAGGTCAATCATCATGAAGTCAGTATTGACAACAAATGCACCCAGCTTCTGGCGCGACGCCAACCCACGGCCACCGACCTGCGCTTTGTCATCGCGGTGATCAAGACGATCACCGATCTCGAACGCATTGGCGATCAGGCCTGCCGAGTCGCCGTCAGTGCCCTGAAACTGGCACAGATGGAACGTCCGGTCAATCATTTCGAGGAGATCCGACATCTGGGTGACAATGTCGAGCAGATGTTGCGCCAGTCCCTGGATGCCTTTGCCCGTTTTGATATCCAGAAGGCTGCCCTGCTCTCCGAAAAGGACGAACATGTCGATATCGAATACGAGGGTATCATGCGTCAGCATATCACCTATATGCTGGAAGACCCGCGCAGCATCAAACGCAGCCTCCAGGTGATCTGGGCGATCCGTGCCATTGAACGCATCGGTGATCACAGCCAGAATATCGGTGAATATGTCATCTATCTGGTCAAGGGCAAGGATGTCCGTCATACCTCACCGGATGACATCCAGAAGGCCATCAGCGAAAGCTGATCATCTGGGCCCGAATGACCTGTATTGCAGGATCGGCGTCGGTATACCGAAACGGAATCCGCAGTTTCTTGCGCCCCAGGCTGAGTACCAGCGAAGGGAAACCGGGCACTGCAAGATAACGACTCAGGCTTATCTCCTTGTTCAACTGATGCCGGACTTGAACTGAATCCACGTTCTGCGCGAACTGATTCTGGTCCAACGCAATCTCTCCTGCCAACTCCCTGAGCAGTTCAGGTTCTGATGGATTTCTGGCC